>NZ_JBJJLN010000017.1:0-87114 GCF_046230725.1 Pseudomonas sp. KCJK9000
GGGTTGGGAACAGTTCCGGCAGCAGCGCGCCCATCGGCGCGAAGGTTACCCCCATCAGGAACAACTCGATGGCCAGGAACAGCGCCACGCCAGCGGTGGAGCCCGAGGTCAGCAGTGGCTCCATGGCAAAGCCTGAGGCCACCGCCATCAAAGCACCGACGATCAGCACCGGCTTACGCCCAAAGCGGTCGCTCAGCCAGGCTGACAGGGGGGTCGCCAGGGCCATGAACACCACGGCAAAGCACAGCAGGCCCAGGAAGGTTTCGCGGCTGTAGCCCAGGGTCGTCACGCCGTAGCTCAGCGAAAATACCGTGGAGATATAGAACAGCGCGTAGCACACCACCATCGCAGCTGCGCCTAGCAAAGTCGGCAGCCAGTATTTGGCGAACAGGTCTACTACCGGAAGCTTCACCCGCTCATGGCGAGCAACAGCCTTGGCGAACACTGGGCTTTCCTCCAGTTTCAGGCGGACGTACAGGCCCACCAGCACCAGCGCTGCGCTGAGCAGGAACGGAATGCGCCAGCCCCATTCACGGAACTGTTCGTCACTGAGCAGCATGGCCAGGGTCAGAAACAGGCCGTTGGCCGCAAGAAAGCCGATCGACGGCCCCAGTTGCGGGAACATGCCAAACCAGGCGCGCTTGCCCTGCGGTGCGTTCTCGGTGGCCAGCAGCGCTGCACCGCCCCATTCACCGCCCAGGCCCAAGCCCTGGCCGAAGCGCAGCAGGCAGAGCAGGATCGGTGCCCAAACCCCGATGCTGTCATAGCCCGGCAACACGCCTATCAGCGTGGTCGACACGCCCATCAGTAGCAGTGACGCCACCAGCGTCGATTTGCGCCCGATGCGGTCACCGAAATGGCCGAACAGCGCTGAGCCCAGTGGGCGGGCGAGGAATGCGATGCCGAAGGTGATAAATGCTGCAAGCATCTGCGCGGTGCCCGATTCGGACGGGAAAAACACCGGGCCGATCACCAGTGCGGCGGCGGTGGCGTAGACGTAGAAATCGTAGAACTCGATCGCGGTGCCGATGAAGCTGGCGGTGGCGACTCGCGCAGGTGAGTTGACCGGCGTGGCAGGCGCCTGGGAGTAAGTGCTGCTGGTTGTCATTAAGTAGGTCCCTAACAGTCTGATTGGCTCCAGGGGCATTTGCCTGCAGCACGTGCAAGAAACCTAGGCAGGCAAGGCACGGCATGGCGGGCACCGGAGCGCATTGTTTTTGTGTTCGCTGGCTGACGATAGCCCAGAGGGGATAAGGATGGGAGCGGGTACTGTTTCGGGGTATTGAAGCAGGACCGCGGAGGGCGTCAGTGCAGCGGACTGGCCGAGTGGCGCCGAGTGCGGGTAGCAGGCGTTGCGGCGGGGCTGGGTAAGCGTGACCCGAGTATAGCTACCGGGTCACGGTCCATACCAGTACCTTGCTGGCGCAATTGTCCTCGGTTTCGAGAATTTCCAGGCGATAGCGGCCGATTTTCAGGCAAACCGCACTTTCCGGGATGCTTTCCAAGGCTTCGGTGACCAGCCCATTGAGGGTCTTCGGCCCGCCATCGCACGGCAGGTGCCAGCCCAGGGTGCGGTTGATTTCCCGCAGCGAGGCAGCACCTTCGATAACGAAAGTACCATCAGGCTGGGCATGCACATGGGGGTTGTCCAGGGTCTGCTCGTCTTCGAACTCGCCGACGATTTCTTCGAGGATGTCTTCCAGGGTGACGATACCCAGCACCTCTCCATACTCGTCTACCACTACGCCCAGGCGGCGCTGTTGCTTGTGGAAGTTCAGCAGCTGCATCTGCAGCGGGGTGCTTTCCGGGACGAAGTAGGGCTCGTAGCACGCGCCCAACAGTTGCTCCTGGGTCAGCTCGGCCTTGGGTAGCAGGTGGCTGATGAGCTTGGTGTTGAGGATCGCTTCTACCTGGTTGATGTCGCTGTGGTAGACCGGCAGGCGGGTATGTCGGCTAACGATCAGTTGCTCGATGATGTGCCCAATGGGCTCATCGAGGTTGATGCCGTCCACCTCGTTGCGTGGGACCAGAATGTCGTTGACGGTGACCTTGTCCAGTGACTGCAGGCCGTCCAGCAGGCCATGACGCGGCGCCTCATGGGGGGCGTCCTCGTCGAACTCGTCCTCTTCCTGCGGGTGCAGGGCCACTGCCGTAGGCTGGGCCCGAAACGGCCGCAGTATGAGCTTGGCGATGCCGTCGAACAGGCAAGCCAGCGGTTGCAGCAGAGCCAGAGGAAACGGCCTCAGGCTCAGGCCTAAGCTGATGAAGGCTTGAGGGTTGCGGCGGGCCAGGCGCCGTGGCAGAAACTCGGCGAACACCAGCAACGCTGCCACGGCGGCCAGGCCAGCCAGCCAAAAGCCGTGCTCGCCGCTCTGCCGCTCGCCGATCAGGCAAGCCATGCCCAGCACCAGCAGCTTGCCCAAGCTTGCGCACAGCACCAGGGCTGGCACCGGCAGCGGTGGTTGGCCCTCATCGCCATGGCGCGGTGAGGCGTTGATCAGCAGGCGGGCGGCATCCACGGCGGTGAACAATGCCGACCACAGCAGTGCCAGTGCCAGAATGCCGAGTAGCGGTGCGTACGGCAGGGTGTCCATGGGCGGCCGTCAGATATGCAGGATGAATTCGCGGACCAGCTTGCTGCCGAAATAGGCCAGCATCAGCAGGCAAAACCCTGCCAGGGTCCAGCGGATCGCCTTGTGGCCGCGCCAGCCCAGGCGGGTGCGGCCCCAGAGCAGCACGCTGAACACCACCCAGGCCACGCAGGCCAACAGGGTTTTGTGCACCAAGTGCTGGGCGAACAGGTTTTCAAGGAACAGCCAGCCGGAAATCAGCGATAGCGAGAGCAGGCACCAGCCTGCCCAGAGAAAACCGAATAGCAGGCTTTCCATTGTCTGCAGCGGCGGGAAGTTACGAATTAGCCCCGAGGGGTGCTTGTTCTTCAGTTGGTGGTCTTGCAGCAGCAACAGTAGCGACTGGAACACCGCGATGGTGAATAGGCCGTAGGCCAGAATTGACAGCAGAATGTGCGCGAGGATGCCGGGCTCTTCGTCGATTAGTGGCACCGTGCCGGCTGGGGCGAACTGCGCCAGCAAGGCGGTGATGGCGCCAAGCGGGAACAAGAGCACCAGCAGGTTTTCCACCGGGATGCGCAGGCATGCCAACAGCGTCAAGGCAATGACTGCGGCCGCAATCAGGCCGGCGGCGCTGAAGAAGTCCAGGCTAAGCCCCAGTGGGGTAATCAGCTGGAAGAACAGCGCACCGCCCTGGGCGAGCACGGCAAGGGCGCCAAGCAGGCCCAGCAGGCGTTTGTCGGCCTTGCGACCCTGGGCCAGATGGGAGCCCTGATAGATCGCCGCGGCTATATAGAGGCCGGCGGCGATCAGATTGGGAATGAGGCTGGGTGAGGAGACCATAAGTCCTGGTTGCAGAGCCCTGAAAGAGACGGAGTTTGGCATAGAACGACACCGGCCATCCAGACCGATCGGTAGCGAGGTGTGCGCCGTCGGCTCACTTGGTTATAATCGCCGCCTTGCTGTGCCTGGCGGGTGTGCATTTGCCCCGCAGGCGCCTGACAAACCTCGGCTTTTATTGGGCCTGAAAGGATCACCATGTTCGAAAACCTGACCGACCGCCTGTCACAGACGCTGCGCCATGTCACCGGCAAGGCCAAGCTGACCGAAGACAACATCAAGGACACGCTGCGCGAAGTGCGCATGGCCCTGCTCGAGGCCGACGTTGCCCTGCCGGTGGTCAAGGATTTCGTCAACAGCGTCAAGGAACGTGCAGTCGGCACCGAAGTGTCGCGCAGCCTGACCCCGGGCCAGGCCTTCGTGAAGATTGTCCAGGCTGAGCTTGAAAGCCTGATGGGCGCGGCCAACGAAGACCTCGCGCTCAACGCCGCACCGCCGGCCGTAGTGCTGATGGCCGGCCTGCAGGGTGCAGGCAAGACCACCACCGCCGGCAAGCTGGCGCGCTTTCTCAAGGAGCGCAAGAAGAAGAGCGTGATGGTGGTGTCCGCCGACGTCTACCGCCCGGCGGCGATCAAACAGTTGGAAACCCTGGCCAACGACATCGGCGTGACCTTCTTCCCGTCCGACATCAGCCAGAAGCCGGTGGCCATCGCCGAAGCTGCGATTCGCGAAGCCAAGCTCAAGTTCATCGACGTGGTCATCGTCGACACCGCTGGCCGCCTGCATATCGATGCCGACATGATGGACGAGATCAAGGCGTTGCACGCCGCGGTCAAGCCAGTCGAAACCCTGTTCGTGGTCGACGCCATGACCGGCCAGGACGCCGCCAATACCGCCAAGGCGTTCGGCGAAGCCCTGCCGCTGACCGGTGTGGTGCTGACCAAGGTCGACGGTGACGCCCGTGGCGGTGCTGCGCTGTCGGTGCGTGCCATTACCGGCAAGCCGATCAAGTTCATCGGTATGGGCGAGAAGAGCGAAGCGCTCGAACCGTTCCACCCCGACCGTGTGGCTTCGCGCATCCTCGGCATGGGCGATGTGCTCAGCCTGATCGAGCAGGCCGAGCAGACCATCGACAAGGCCAAGGCCGACAAACTGGCCAAGAAGCTCAAGAAGGGCAAGGGCTTCGATCTCGAAGACTTCCGCGACCAGCTGCAGCAGATGAAAAACATGGGTGGCTTGGGCGGCCTGATGGACAAGCTGCCGAGCATCGGTGGGGTCAACCTGTCGCAGATGGGCAACGCCCAGGGCGCGGCCGAGAAGCAGTTCAAGCAGATGGAAGCGATCATCAACTCGATGACCCCTGCCGAACGTCGCGACCCTGACCTGATCAGCGGTTCGCGCAAGCGCCGTATCGCCCTCGGTTCCGGCACCCAGGTGCAGGATATCGGCCGGCTGATCAAGCAGCACAAACAGATGCAGAAAATGATGAAAAAATTCTCCGCCAAGGGCGGTATGGCCAAGATGATGCGCGGCCTTGGCGGGATGCTGCCAGGTGGCGGCATGCCCAAGCTGTAACACTTGTTTTTGGGCGCCTGCCTGCATCCAGGTGGGCGCCCGAAACCCCCGCTGCGGCGGGGGGACGGCCGCGCGATGCGTGGCTTAACCGGCAAATCTGGACGGTAGGGCATGCCTCTGCCGAAAAAGGCATTTGCAAATGTCCGTATATTCCCTGAGAATATGCGGCCTTTTGGGCACCCGTGTGCCTATTTGGCATTCAGATTTGCAGTACCAGCTGCTGTATGAACTGCAGCACCGACTATAGGAACGATGTTCACATGGTAACCATTCGTCTGGCCCGTGGCGGCTCGAAAAAGCGCCCATTCTACCACCTGACCGTGACCAACTCGCGTAACGCCCGTGACGGCCGTTTCGTTGAGCGCGTAGGTTTCTTCAACCCGATCGCTGCTGGCGCCGAAGTCAAGCTGTCGGTCAACCAAGAGCGCGTCAACTACTGGCTGAGCCAGGGTGCACAGCCGTCTGAGCGCGTTGCTCAGCTGCTGAAGGACGCTGCCAAGGCTGCTGCCTGAGCAGTATGAACGCGACGCCAGAAAAGGCTGACGACCTGATCGTCGTTGGCAAGATTTTTTCGGTTCACGGCGTTCGCGGCGAGGTGAAGGTGTATTCCTTTACCGATCCGATTGAAAACCTGTTGGATTATCCGCGCTGGACGCTTCGGCACGAAGGCAAGGTAAAGCAGGTCGAGCTGGTCAACGGTCGTGGCTCCCAAAAGGGCCTGGTCGTTAAGCTCAAAGGCCTCGATGATCGTGATGAAGCCCGTCTTCTGAGCGGTTACGAAATCTGCATTTCGCGGAGCCTTTTGCCCAACCTGGCTGCTGACGAGTACTACTGGTACCAGTTGGTGGGCCTCAAGGTCATCAACCAGGACGAACATCTGTTCGGCAAGGTCGATCACCTGTTGGAGACCGGTGCGAACGATGTAATGGTGGTCAAGCCCTGCGCAGGCAGCCTGGATGATCGCGAGCGTCTATTGCCCTATACGGCGCAATGCGTGCTCGATGTCGACCTGGAAGCAGGTGTGATGCGGGTTGAGTGGGACGCGGACTTCTAAACGATGGGTAACCTTCGCGTAGACGTCATCACGTTGTTCCCCGAGATGTTCTCGGCCATCACTGAGTACGGCATTACCAGCCGCGCGGTGAAACAGGGGTTGCTTCAGGTGACCTGCTGGAACCCGCGGGACTACACCACAGATCGCCACCATACCGTGGATGATCGGCCGTTTGGCGGTGGTCCGGGCATGGTGATGAAAATCAAGCCTCTGGAAGACGCACTGGTTAGCGCTAGGCAAGCGACTGGAGCATCGGCGAAGGTGATCTATCTCTCGCCGCAAGGCCGCAAGCTGACTCAGCAGGCGGTCAAAGGCCTGGCCGAACAGGAATCTTTGATCCTGATCGCCGGTCGTTATGAAGGCATCGACGAGCGTTTTATCGAGGCTCATGTCGATGAAGAGTGGTCGATTGGCGACTATGTGCTTTCCGGTGGCGAGCTACCGGCCATGGTACTGATCGATGCGGTTACACGGCTGCTGCCCGGAGCTTTAGGGCATGTGGACTCGGCGGAGGAAGACTCCTTCACTGACGGTCTGCTCGATTGCCCGCACTACACCCGGCCTGAGGTGTATGCGGATCAGCGTGTTCCCGACGTGTTGCTAAGTGGCAACCATGCACATATCCGGCGTTGGCGGATGAAGCAGTCCCTTGGTAGGACCTTCGAACGACGCGCCGATCTTCTGGAAAGTCGCTCGCTTTCTGGAGAAGAGAAGAAGCTGCTCGAGGAATATCTCCGCGAGCGGGACGATAGTTAAACGTATCGATGGTGGATCACGTATCCATCTTAGGAGCACAGCATGACCAACAAGATCATCCAGCAGCTCGAAGCAGAGCAGATGAGCAAGGAAATCCCGACCTTCGCACCAGGCGACACCATCGTCGTTCAGGTTAAAGTGAAGGAAGGTGATCGTTCCCGTCTGCAGGCATTCGAAGGCGTTGTCATCGCCAAGCGTAACCGTGGTCTGAACAGCGCCTTCACCGTGCGCAAGATCTCGAGCGGCGTAGGCGTTGAGCGTACCTTCCAGACCTACAGCCCGCAGATCGACAGCCTGGCCGTGAAACGTCGTGGTGACGTGCGTAAAGCCAAGCTGTACTACCTGCGCGACCTGTCCGGCAAAGCCGCTCGCATCAAGGAAAAACTGTCCTGAGTACAGTTTGCCTGGTGGCCTGAGGCCGCCTTGCGAGAAAAAAGCAGCCTTCGGGCTGCTTTTTTGCATTCTGAAACCTGTGAAGAGTGACGCCCATGACCAGTCGAGATCAGGAAATCCAGCGCCGCACCGAGCTTTCGGTGACCCGAGTAACCAAAGCGGTGTTCCCCAACACCACCAACCACCACAACACCCTGTTCGGCGGCACCGCGCTGGCGTGGATGGACGAAGTGTCCTTCATCGCCGCTACGCGCTTTTGCCGGCTGCCGCTGGTGACCGTGTCGACCGACCGCATCGACTTCAAGCACCCGATCCCGGCAGGGTCGATCGTCGAGCTGGTGGGCACAGTGATCAAAGTCGGCAATACCAGCCTGCAGGTGCAAGTCGATGTGTTCGTCGAAAACATGTACCTGGACGGCCGCGAGCGGGCGATTCACGGGGTGTTCAGCTTTGTCGCAATCGACGAAGACAAGCGCCCTGTGCCGGTGTTACCCGGCAGTTGAGCCTCACTGCTCGGGCTGGCCGTCTTGCCGCTGTGGGTCGATCAGCGAAACCAGCGTCCAGCCCGCTTGCGGGGTGAGCGGGGTGTCTGGACACGCGACATGTACCCAGCCGTTGGCGTCGCGGGCGAACAGCAAGGTCGCCCGCTCGCCATGCAGTGCTTGGTACTGTTCCCAGCAGAAAGCTTCAGTGAGCGTAGTGCTGAACAGTTCGCCCCCCAAATGTAGGCGGTTGGCCAGTTGCAGGTAGGTCATCGGGCTTGAACCGAGCAGTTGGCCCCTGTGTTGTTCGCTGGCGCGGTGTTTGTCGCTGCGTTGGTTTTCCAGGCCGCTGGCCAGCACGAACAGCCGTTTGTGGCCAAAATCGTGACGAAACCGTGCGCACGCCAGGGCATTGAGTTCACCTGCTGGGGAGAGCCCCAGCAAATGGCCCAGGCCCACCAGGTCCAGGTGTGCGTCGGCGTGCTGGGATGCCGGGTTGCCGAAGTAGGTCGTCAGGCCATCCATACGTGCCGCCCGGATGTTTTCCCAGCTTGAATCGGTCAGCAGCACGCGGCAACCCAGCTGTTGCAAAGCCTTGGCCAGAGTGCGTGCCGGCGGGTTGGCACCCACCAGCAGAAAGCCACTGGGGGCAGGCTCGGCAACCCTGAGCAGGCGCGCCAGCGGCCGGGCGGTAGCGCTTTGCAGCACCACCGTGCCAATGATCACGGCAAAGGTCAGTGGCACCAGCAGCAAGGCCGAGTGGTGACCGGCTTCATCCAGGCGGATGGCGAACACCGCCGACACCGCCGCGGCAACTATCCCTCGCGGCGCAATCCAGGCCAGCAGCGCGCGTTCACGCCACTTCAACGCGGAACCGGCTGTGGAAACCAGCACATTCAACGGCCTGGCCAGCAACTGAATGGCCAGCAGCAGGACGATGACCGCAGGGCCCAGTGAGAACAAGGCCTGCAGGTCAAGGCGGGCAGCCAGCAGGATGAACAACCCGGAAATCAGCAGGACGCTGAGGTTTTCTTTGAAGTGCAGGATCTGCTGCACATCCACTCCACGCATATTGGCCAGCCACATGCCCATCACCGTGACCGCCAGCAGCCCGGACTCGTGGGCGATCTGATTGGCAGCAATGAAGATGCCCAGCACCGCAGCCAGGGAGGCCAGATTGTGCAGGTACTCTGGAAGCCACTGCTCGCGCATCACCTGGCCCAGCAGCCAGCCACCGGCTGCCCCCAGCGCACTGCCGCACAGGATGACCCCGGCGAAGGTAATCAGGCTCTGGCTCAAGCCCTCACCGCTGCCACTGGCGATAATGAAGCTGTACACCACCACCGCCAGCAAGGCACCGATCGGGTCGATGACGATGCCCTCCCAGCGCAGGATATTGGCGATCGTGGCGTTGGGCCGGACCACGCGCAGCATGGGCACGATCACGGTAGGGCCGGTGACCAGGGTCAGGGCGCCGAACAGAATCGCCAGCGGCCACTCGAATGCAAGCAGCCAGTGGGTGGCGACGGCGATCACCAGCCATGTGGCCAAGGCGCCAAGGGTGACCAGCCGATGCACCACACTGCCGATATCCCGCCACTGCGAAAGATGCAGAGTCAGGCTGCCTTCGAACAGGATCAATGCCACGGCCAGTGAAACCAGTGGCATCAACAACGGGCCGAACAGTGCTTCGGGTGACAGCCAGCCCAGCACCGGGCCGGCAACGATACCGCACAACAGCAGGAACAAAATGGCAGGCAGTTTCAGCCGCCAGGCTAGCCACTGGCAGGCCAGCGCCGCCGCGCCGATGCCACCCACACTCAGAAGTATCTGCTGTTCGTTCATGCGGGCTCCCTATGCCGACGATGTTATGAAAGACTAAGCGCCATTATGTTGTTTGCCACTGTGAATTCATGCCAGCTCTTGACCATCCCCTGATCGACCAGTTCCTCGACGCCCTGTGGCTTGAAAAGGGCCTGTCAGACAACACCCGGGCCTCCTACCGCAGCGATCTGGCCTTGTTCAACGGTTGGCTACAGGAGCGCACGGTGGCGTTGCCGGATGCGGGCCGTGATCTGATTCTCGATCATTTGGCCTGGCGTCTTGACCAAGGCTACAAGCCTCGCTCCACAGCGCGTTTTCTGTCCGGCCTGCGTGGGTTTTTTCGCTATTTGCTGCGGGAAAGGCTGGTTGCTGTCGACCCCACTCTACAGGTGGACATGCCGCAGCTTGGCCGCCCTTTGCCTAAATCCTTGTCAGAAGCCGACGTCGAAGCTCTGCTGCAAGCACCGGAGCTGGGTGAGGCGATTGGCCAGCGCGACCGGGCCATGCTCGAAGTGCTGTATGCCTGCGGCTTGCGGGTGACCGAACTGGTGGGTTTGACCCTTGACCAGGTCAATCTCCGCCAGGGGGTGCTGCGGGTAATGGGCAAGGGCAGCAAGGAACGCTTGGTGCCGATGGGCGAGGAGGCAGTGCTGTGGATCGAGCGCTACATGCGCGATGGCCGCGCCGAGCTGCTCAACGGCCGCCCCAGCGATGTGCTGTTTCCCAGCCAGCGCGGTGAGCAGATGACCCGGCAGACCTTCTGGCATCGCATCAAGCATCACGCTCGGGTAGCCGGTATCGATAAGCCGCTGTCGCCGCATACCCTGCGCCATGCTTTCGCCACTCACCTGCTCAACCATGGCGCCGACCTGCGCGTGGTGCAGATGCTACTGGGCCACAGCGACTTGTCGACCACGCAGATCTACACCCATGTGGCAAAGGCTCGGCTGCAACAACTGCATGCCCAACACCATCCACGTGGATGAATGTTGTTCATGTTCCGCCGACTGGTCCTAGCAGGCCGCTTTATCAGTAGCGTGATGTGATAGTCTTGGGCGGTTTGCATCAAGGGCTGCACGGTCACCGGGTTTTTGCCGCAGCTGACGTTTCCGGCCCTTGTCCGCCTCCAGGAGTTTTCCATGCGCGTGACCCAGTTTTTCGCCGTCGCCATGTTGGCGCTGGCCAGCACCGTTGCCGTTGCCGCGGCCGATAGCAACACCAGCCCCGAGCAGGCCATTCGCAAGTCGTTGCAGAACCTTGAACTCGAAGTGCCCGTGGAGAGCGTCGGCAGCAGCCCGCTCAACGGTCTCTATGAAGTCAAGCTGCAAGGTGGTCGTGTGCTGTATGCCAGCGCTGATGGCCAGTATGTGATGCAGGGCTATCTGTACCAATTGCAGGACGGCAAGCCGGTGAACCTCACCGAGAAGGCCGAGCGCCAGGGTGTTGCCAAGCTCATCAATGGCATTCCTGCCGCCGAAACCGTGGTTTATCCTGCCAAAGGCGAAACCAAGTCGCACATCACCGTGTTCACCGACACTACCTGCCCGTACTGCCACAAGCTGCATGCCGAAGTACCCGAGCTCAACCGCCGCGGTATCGAAGTGCGCTACGTTGCGTTCCCGCGTCAGGGCCTGGGCTCGCCAGGCGATCAGCAGTTGCAGGCGGTCTGGTGTTCCAGCGACCGCCGCGCAGCGATGGACAAGATGGTCGAAGGCAAAGAAATCAAGGCCGCCAAGTGCGCCAACCCGGTCAGCAAGCAGTTCCAGCTTGGCCAGCAGATCGGTGTCAACGGTACGCCCGCCATCGTGCTCGAGAACGGGCACGTCATTCCGGGTTACCAACCGGCACCGCAAGTGGCCAAGCTGGCCTTGGCAGGCGAGCAGGCCGCCAAGTAATTCATACAGTACGCCGTCGTCATGGGGTGACGGCATGTTTCACGGTCGGTGAAGGCACCGGCCGTTCAATGGGGAGTTCACAGTGAAACCGGTCAAAGTAGGCATCTGTGGGTTGGGGACCGTCGGTGGCGGAACCTTCAATGTACTTCAGCGCAACGCCGAGGAGATCGCCCGCCGTGCCGGGCGCGGTATTGAAGTGGCACAGATTGCCATGCGCTCGCAGAACCCGAACTGCCAGATTACCGGTACCCCCATTACCGCTGACGTGTTCGAAGTGGCGAACAACCCGGAAATCGACATTGTCATTGAGCTGATCGGCGGCTACACCATTGCCCGCGATTTAGTGCTCAAGGCCATCGAAAACGGCAAGCACGTGGTCACCGCCAACAAGGCGTTGATCGCCGTGCACGGTAACGAAATCTTCGCCAAGGCCCGCGAGAAGGGCGTCATTGTCGCCTTCGAAGCGGCCGTTGCTGGCGGCATCCCGGTGATCAAGGCAATCCGCGAAGGGCTGTCGGCCAACCGCATCAACTGGCTGGCCGGCATCATCAACGGCACCGGTAACTTCATCCTCACCGAAATGCGCGAAAAAGGCCGTGCCTTCCCCGATGTACTGGCCGAAGCCCAGGCCCTGGGGTATGCCGAAGCCGACCCGACCTTCGACGTGGAAGGCATCGACGCCGCGCACAAGCTGACCATCCTGGCGTCCATCGCCTTTGGCATCCCGCTGCAGTTCGACAAGGCCTACACCGAGGGCATCACCCAGCTGACCACTGCCGATGTGAACTATGCCGAAGCGCTGGGCTATCGCATCAAACACCTGGGTGTGGCCCGCCGCACCGCCGAGGGCATCGAATTGCGCGTGCACCCGACGCTGATCCCAGCCGATCGCTTGATCGCCAACGTCAACGGCGTGATGAACGCGGTGATGGTCAACGGGGACGCGGCAGGTTCCACCTTGTACTACGGCGCTGGCGCCGGCATGGAGCCAACCGCTTCGTCGGTGGTCGGCGACTTGGTCGATGTGGTTCGTGCCATGACCTGCGATCCGGAAAATCGCGTACCGCACCTGGCCTTCCAGCCAGACTCGCTGTCGGCCCACCCGATCCTGCCGATCGAAGCCTGCGAAAGTGCCTACTACCTGCGCATTCAGGCCAAGGACCACCCAGGCGTGCTGGCCCAGGTCGCTAGCATCTTGTCCGAGCGTGGCATCAACATCGAGTCGATCATGCAGAAGGAAGCCGAGGAACAGGACGGCCTGGTACCGATGATCCTGCTGACCCACCGTGTGGTCGAGCAGGGCATCAACGACGCCATCGTCGCTCTGGAAGGCCTGCAGGACGTAGTCGGCAAGGTCGTGCGTATCCGCGTCGAACAGCTGAATTAATTTGCCACTCGGGCCGCTTGGCGGCCCTAGCATCGAAGGTTTGCACCCATGCGCTATATCAGTACCCGCGGCCAGGCACCGGCCCTGAATTTCGAAGACGTGCTGCTGGCTGGCCTGGCCAGCGACGGTGGCCTGTATGTTCCTGAAAACCTGCCACGCTTTACTCAGGAAGAAATCGCTTCTTGGGCTGGGCTGCCCTATCACGAGCTGGCCTTCCGGGTGATGCGCCCGTTCGTCGAAGGCAGCATCGCCGATGCCGACTTCAAGAAGATCCTCGAAGAAACCTACGGCAAGTTCGCCCACGCTGCGGTCGCCCCGCTGCGCCAGCTCAACAGCAACGAGTGGGTGTTGGAGCTGTTCCACGGCCCAACCCTGGCATTCAAGGACTTTGCCCTGCAACTGCTCGGCCGCCTGCTCGACCATGTACTGGCCAAGCGCAACGAGCGCGTGGTGATCATCGGCGCCACCAGCGGTGACACCGGCTCCGCCGCCATCGAAGGCTGCCGCAGCTGCGAGAATGTCGACATTTTCATCCTGCATCCGCATCAGCGTGTGTCGCAAGTGCAACGTCGCCAGATGACCACGCTGTTCGGCGACAACGTGCACAACATCGCCATCGAAGGCAACTTCGATGACTGCCAGGAAATGGTCAAGGCCAGCTTCGCCGACCAGTCGTTCCTCAAAGGCACACGCCTGGTCGCGGTCAACTCGATCAACTGGGCGCGAATCATGGCCCAGATCGTCTATTACTTCCACGCCGCGTTGCAGTTGGGCGGCCCAGCCCGTTCGGTGGCGTTCTCGGTGCCAACCGGCAACTTCGGTGACATTTTTGCCGGTTACCTGGCGCGCAATATGGGCCTGCCGGTCAGCCAATTGATCGTGGCCACCAACCGCAACGACATCCTGCACCGCTTCATGAGCGGCAACCAGTACGTCAAGGAAACCCTGCATGCGACCCTGTCGCCGTCGATGGACATCATGGTGTCGTCCAACTTCGAGCGCCTGCTGTTCGACCTGCACGGGCGCAATGGTGCAGCGCTGGCCGAGTTGATGGCGAGCTTCAAGCAAGGTGGCGGCTTCAGCGTCGAGCAAGACCGTTGGACCGAGGCGCGCAAGCTATTCGATTCGCTGGCCGTCAGTGACGAGCAGACCTGCGAAACCATCGCAGAGGTATTCGCTGCCACTGGTGAAGTGCTCGACCCGCATACCGCCATTGGCGTCAAGGCCGCCCGCGAGTGCCGCCGCAGCCTGGACACACCAATGGTGGTGCTGGGTACTGCGCACCCGGTCAAGTTCCCCGAAGCGGTGGAGAAAGCCGGTGTCGGCAAGGCCCTGGAGCTGCCGGCGCACCTGAGCGACCTGTTCAGCCGGGAAGAACGTTGCACGGTGCTGCCCAATGATCTGAAGGCCGTTCAGGCGTTCGTCAGCCAGCATGGCAACCGCGGCAAGCCGTTGTAAGGGCTTGAGTCTGGCGGCCGCGATGCGGCCGCCAAGACGAGTCTTTGGTTTTTTTGAGAATCGTCCTACATAAGCGCTTGGAAGATTTGCCTAGAGTGACCGCTCCTTGCCCCAAGGAGCTGTTCATGCGCCAGCCCTACGTGCTGATTCACCCTGCACACCCTTCCCATCAAATTCTTCTTCACCAGGCCTGCAACGCCCATGGTTTGTTCAACGTGCGCGTCACACAAGACCTGGCCGATCTGGACACCTGCCTGGCCCGCAAGCCAAACGCCGATTTGCTGATCGTCGAGCATGCCGCGGGCGATGGCCTGGCCTTGCTCGAGCGGGCCAGCAGCAGCCGCGCCGTGTTGTTCGTCGGGCACCCCGACGCGGGTTGCCCCAACCTTGCCGATGAAGCCAGGCGCCTAGGCCTGTGGGTGGTTGCCGATCTCCCTTGGCCACTGCCGGCCGGGCGCTGGCAACAAGCGTTGCAACGTATTCAAACTGTCACTCGCGCAGGGCACGCTCACTGATACCGCCACGGGCAGCGAACTTTCCGCTGCGCTTGCTGGTCAGTTCATTCATGTCCACTAATAAGCGAGTGATCCGGATGGAACGAATCTGCAGACTGCTCAACGACGCCCTTACTCCATATCAGGCCATGCTGGGCGCCCCAGATGCCAATGGCAACCGCCAATTGACCCTGTTTGACGCCCTGGGTGGCACCGCTTTAAAGCGCACCGTCAGTGCCCGTCAGTTACAAGAGCAAACCCTGCTGATCGACCTGGTGGATGGGTTGCATCGAGACCTGCAGATTGTCGAAGGGCGCCTGCAGCCCTGCGTGATCGCTGCCGTGCAGCAGCGTCAGCAGCCTCAGGGAACCTTTGCTTGAGTTACCTTTCCTAAATACCAAGCGCAGTCGGCCGGTGCTCAGCTCCGGTACTGGCCGGTGGGCGCGGTGAGTCCGTCAGGACTTTCGATTGGCCCCGGGCGTCCTCCCCAGCGTCCGGGGTTTCTTTTGTCTGCCGTTCAGCGTTTTTCGAAGAATCTTTTGCTGTCGATCAAGTAAGCTGCCCGCGATTGCGGGTCAAGCCAGCGCGCGTATTGGGCCGGCAGCGTATGCAGCCGTAACGCGGGTAAGAGTTGGTCGATGTGGCTGATTGCAGCATGCCCAAGCGGCGTATCCGAACAGCCCACGTACATGAACTGGTAGCGATCGGTACCTTGGATGGAGTGGAACTGGTAGTCGGCCGGCGAGCCTCCCTGTTGCTGAATCAGGTAGCGTAACTCTGGCCAATAGCCCAGCACCATTTGCAGGCGCCCTAACTGCTGCATCTGCAACAGATTTGCCGTGGCATCATTGCCGTAGTGGCGGCTTAAGGCCGAATCGGGCAGTTGGCGCAAGATCTCATCGACCTGGCTGCTGTAACTGCGTTCGGCGACGATGCCCAGCTTCAACGTCGTGTTGCCTAGCAGGCCTTTGAGATCGAGCTGCTGGTCTTGCAGCCAGTTCTTCAGCAACGCCTGCGAGGTATTGAGCGTCACCACGCCACTGCTGAGCACGCCCAGTGTCGGTTGCGAGAACTGCACGAATTTCGCTCGTTCGGCGGTCCACAGCAGCATGGGATCGCAGGTGAATGTGCGCGGGTCCTGAAGCATCTGCAAGCCGCGCGCGCGGTTTACCCGGACAATGCTATGGTCGTACTCGGGCATCTGCTCGATCAGCAGCGGCAGCATTTGATCAATCACCCCCTGGCCTTTCTCCGTGCCCTCGAACACGGTGAACGGCGGCAGGTCGCGCACCAGCCACAGCAGGCGATCCTTGGCCTGGGCAGGCGCAACTACCTGTGCGAGCAGCAATGCGCAGCACAGCGCCAAAGAGCGCATGGGCAGCAAACTCAGACAGTGCCCGCCTGGCGCAGGCTGGCAATCGCCGCCGGGTCGTAGCCCAGCGCCGCCAACACGCTATCGGTGTGTTCCCCAAGCGTCGGCCCAACCCAATCGGCAGACCCTGGGGTATCGGAAAGCTTTGGAACGATGCCCGGCATCTTGAACGGCTTGCCGTCAGGCAGCCGTGCCTGCAGGAACATTTCGCGGGCCAGGTACTGGGGGTCGTTGAACATGTCTTCGGCCGAATAGATGCGGCTGGCCGGGACCTCGGCGTCGTTGAGTACCGTCAGCATTCGCTCAAGCGGCACGCTGTTGGCCCAGCGGTCGATCACCCCGTACAGCTCGTCGCGCCGTGCGTCGCGGCCATCATTGCTGGCCAGGCTCGGGTCATCGGCCAGGTCCGCGCGGCCAATGGCCTGCATGAAGCGCTTGAAGATGGCATCACCGTTGGCACCTATTTGCACATGTTTGCCGTCGGCGCTGGTGTGGATGGAGGAGGGCGTGATGCCCGGCATGATATTGCCGGTGCGTTCGCGGATGAAACCGAACACGTCGAACTCCGGCACCATGCTTTCCATCATGGCGAAGATAGCTTCGTAGAGGGCTACGTCCACCACCTGGCCCAGGCCGCCGTTGACTTCGCGATGACGCAGCGCCATAAGCGCGCCGATCACGCCCCACAATGCCGCGATCGAGTCGCCAATGGAGATGCCCGTGCGCACCGGCGGGCGGTCGTCGAAGCCGGTGATGTAGCGCAGCCCGCCCATCGATTCACCGACTGCACCGAAGCCTGGCTGATCCTTCATTGGCCCCGTCTGGCCAAAACCCGACAAGCGCACCATGACCAGGCGAGGATTGAGTGCATGCAGCACATCCCAGCCCAGGCCAAGTTTTTCCAGCACGCCAGGGCGAAAGTTCTCGATCAGGATGTCGGCCTCACTCAGTAGCCGCTTGAGCACTTGCTGGCCTTCGGGATGCTTGAGGTTAAGGGTCAACGACTGCTTGTTGCGCGCCTGCACGAACCACCACAGGGAGGTGCCCTCGTACAGCTTGCGCCATTTGCGCAGCGGATCGCCGCCGTCGGGCGACTCGACCTTGATCACATCGGCGCCGAATTCGGCGCAGATCCGCGAGGCGAACGGCCCGGCGATCAAGGTGCCGAGTTCGATGACTTTAAGGCCGGCGAGGGGTTTGCTGGGCGTCGACATTGGGCATCCGTGGCAAGTGTTCAGAGCGGTGGTTTTAGCACAGCTCTGTGGCGCCCGATACTGCTGCGGCGCAAGCGCAGGCAGGATCGGGTAGACTAGGTGACTTTTCTCCAAGCACGAAGCCCCGTCGACCATGGCCCAGCCGTCAACCACTTACAAATTCGAACTGAACCTGACCGATCTTGATCGCGGCGTTTACGAAACCGTCCGCCAGACCATCGCTCGTCACCCTTCGGAAACCGAGGAACGCATGGCCGTGCGCCTGCTGGCCTACGCCTTGTGGTACAACGAGAACCTGTCGTTCGGCCGTGGTCTTTCCGATGTCGATGAAGCGGCGCTGTGGGAAAAAAGCCTGGACGACCGCATTCTGCACTGGATCGAAGTGGGCCAGCCAGATGCCGATCGCCTGACCTGGTGCTCGCGCCGTACCGAGCGCACCAGCCTGCTGGCCTATGGCAGCCTGCGGGTGTGGGAAGGCAAGGTGGTGGGGGCGGTCAAGGGCCTGAAGAACCTGAGCATTGCCGCTGTGCCGCAAGAAGTGCTGGAAGTGCTGGCGACCGACATGCCGCGTACCATCAAGTGGGATGTGATGATCAGCGAAGGCACGGTGTTCGTCACCGACGACCGTGGCCAGCATGAAGTGCAGCTGCAATGGCTGCTCGGCGAGCGTGGTTGAACCGACTGACATTTGACTGCCGAAGACCCCATGCGTATCGAACCCCGCCCATTACCAACGACCCTGCCGTTCCTGGGTAATCTGCCACCGTTGCTGACCCGCCTGTATGCAGCCCGCGGCGTACAGAACGAGGCCGAGCTGGACAAGAGCCTGGCGCGGCTGCTGCCCTACCAGAAACTCAAAGGCATCGAGGCCGCTGTCGACTTGTTGGTCGCTGCCATCGACCTGGGCCAGCGCATCCTCATCGTGGGCGACTTCGACGCAGATGGCGCCACCGCCAGCACCGTAGGGGTGCTCGGCCTGCGCTTGCTGGGCGCAGCCCATGTCGATTACCTGGTGCCCAATCGCTTCGAATATGGCTATGGACTGACACCTGAAATCGTCCAGGTCGCTCTCGAACGTCGGCCAGATTTGCTGGTAACCGTGGACAATGGTATCTCCAGCGTTGAAGGCGTTGCCGCTGCCAAGGCCGCCGGCTTGAAGGTGTTGGTCACCGATCACCACCTGCCGGGCCAACAGTTGCCCGACGCCGATGCCATCGTCAACCCAAACCAGCCTGGCTGCAGCTTCCCCAGCAAGTCACTGGCCGGAGTAGGGGTGATCTTCTATGTGCTGATGGCGCTGCGCGCACGCCTGCGCAGCCTTGGCCGCTACGAGACCCAGGCGCAACCGAATATCGGTGAGCTGCTTGACCTGGTTGCCCTCGGTAGCGTTGCCGACGTAGTGCCGCTGGATGCCAACAACCGCATCCTCGTGCACCAGGGCCTGGAACGTATCCGTGCTGGCCGGGCGCGCCCGGGGCTGAAGGCCATTCTTGAGGTGGCGCGGCGCGACCACCGGCGCATTACCTCCACTGACCTTGGTTTCATCCTCGGCCCACGGCTCAATGCAGCCGGGCGTCTGGACGACATGAGCCTGGGTATCGAATGCCTGCTGTGCGATGACCCGGCTCTGGCCCAGGCCATGGCGCAACAGCTGGATGAGCTGAACCAGGACCGCAAGTCGATCGAGCAGGGCATGCAGCGCGAGGCGCTGGCCCAGCTCAAGGACCTGCCCGTCGAGTCCATGCCGTATGGCTTGTGCCTATTCGATGCCGATTGGCACCAAGGCGTGATCGGGATTCTCGCGTCGCGGTTGAAGGAACGTTACCATCGGCCGACCATCGCCTTTGCCGACGCCGGCGACGGCATGCTCAAGGGGTCGGCACGTTCTGTGCCAGGCTTGCACATTCGCGATGCGCTGGATGCAGTCGCGGCGCGCCATCCGCAGCTGATCAGCAAGTTTGGCGGCCACGCCATGGCGGCAGGCCTGTCCCTGCCTGAAAGCCACTTCCCGGCATTTGCCGCGGCGTTCGACGAAGAAGTGCGCAGGCAATTGCGTGAGGACGATCTGACCGGGCGTCTGCTTTCCGACGGCAGCCTGGCGGTGGAGGAGTTTCACCTCGACCTGGCCAAAGCCTTGCGCAACGCCGGGCCTTGGGGGCAGCATTTCCCCGAGCCGCTGTTTCATGGCGTGTTCCAACTGGTGGAGCAGCGTGTGGTCGGTGAGCGGCACTTGAAAGTGGTGCTCAAAAGCGAGTGCGGCTCCGTTCGGCTGGACGGCATTGCCTTCGGCATCGACCGGGAGGTTTGGCCGAACCCGACGGTGCGTTGGGTGGAGTTGGCGTACAAGCTGGATGTCAACGAGTTCCGCGGTAACGAAAGTGTACAGTTGATGATCGCCCACATGGAGGCGCGCTGAGGGCTTGGGTGTAAGGTTCGAGGTCAAGGGCGGCTGAACGTGGGCGATGCTCGGGTGACCCTCAACCTGGAACGCCGCGCGCACCTTTGGGCGTAACCCAGCGATTGCACGGAACCTTTACCCCCACCAATCTGGTCTAGTCTGGTTAATGACCGGCACCGGGCCAAGGATGTGCTTCTGAGCGTCCGGGCCGGATCACCATTGGAGTCCTTGGGAGGTGCCCTCATGAGCCTGCTGCTCGAGCCTTACACCCTGCGTCAGCTGAAGCTGCCCAACCGCATCGCGGTCTCGCCGATGTGCCAGTATTCTTCGGTCGATGGCCTTGCCAATGACTGGCATCTCGTACACCTGGGCAGCCGCGCTGTGGGTGGTGCGGGCCTGGTCATCAGCGAAGCCGTCGCAGTGACTGCCGATGGTCGCATCACTGCCGAAGACCTTGGCCTGTGGAACGACGATCAGATCGCGCCGTTGCAGCGCATTACCCGTTTCATCACCGCCCAAGGCGCCGTGCCGGGCATCCAGTTGGCCCATGCTGGGCGCAAGGCCAGTACCTTCAAGCCTTGGCTGGGCAAACACGGTAGCGTGAAGATCGAGGACGGTGGCTGGCAGCCGGTGGGGCCGTCAAAGATCGCGTTCGACCCACAGCACACACCGCCGCGCGAGCTGAGCAAAGACGAGATTCAAGAGGTGGTTGAAGCATTCGTTGCCTCGACCGAGCGGGCACTAAAAGCTGGTTTCAAGGTGGTCGAAATCCATGCCGCCCACGGTTATTTGCTGCACCAGTTTCTCTCACCGCTGAGCAACCAGAGGCGCGACGAATACGGCAGTTGCTTCGAAAACCGCATTCGCCTGACCCTGCAAGTGGTCGAAGCCGTGCGCAAGGTCTGGCCTGCAGAGCTGCCGCTGTTCGTGCGTGTCTCGGCAACCGATTGGGTCGAGGATGGCTGGAACCCGGACGAAACCGTAGAACTGGCGCGCCGTCTGCGGCTGCTGGGTGTCGACCTGATCGACGTGTCCTCAGGTGGCACCTCGGTCAATGCCGAAATCCCTACAGGCCCTGGTTATCAGACCCGCTTCGCCGAGCGTGTGCGCAAGGAGGCCGAGATTGCCACGGGCACCGTCGGCATGATCACCGAGCCGGCGCAGGCCGAGCACATTCTGCGCACCGGGCAGGCAGATTTGATCTTCCTCGCGCGGGAGCTGCTGCGTGACCCTTACTGGCCGCTGCACGCCGATGACGACCTGGGCGGTAACAAGGCCACCTGGCCTGCGCAGTACCAACGGGCGACCAGCCGGGCCAATCCGATTCATGAGTCGGATCTGCGCGATTAGGTTTTTTACTGAGGGTTCAAGGCTGTAGTGGGGCGGTGTGGCGCAAATCGAGCGCCGCCCACGCGGTGCTCGAAGCTCGTTGGCATCGAGCACCCCATGGCCCAGCCGCCCCGCCCCGTCAGTGCTTGATCATCACATGCCGCACGCAGGTGTAGTCTTCCAGCCCGTACATCGACATATCCTTGCCATACCCGGAATGCTTTTGCCCACCGTGGGGCATTTCGCTGACCAGCATGAAGTGGGTATTGACCCAAGTGCAGCCATACTGCAAGCGCGCCGCCAGCCGGTGGGCACGGCCGGTGTCGCGGGTCCATACCGATGATGCCAGGCCATAATCGGAGTCGTTGGCCCATTCCAGCGCCTGTTCCTCGGTGTTGAAGCGCGTGACCGATACCACCGGGCCGAACACCTCGTTGCGCACGATCTCGTCATCCTGCAAGGCGTCAGCCAGCACGGTGGGCGCGAAAAAGAAGCCGTCCCCCGCAATGGCGTTGCCGCCGGTCACCAGGCGTATATGGGGCTGGGCGATGGCGCGCTGGACCAAGCCTGCGACCTTGTCGCGGTGCTGGGCACTGATCAGAGGGCCCAGTTCGGTATCCTCGGCATCCTGCACGCCCACCTTGAGGCTGGAAACCGCCTTGCCCAACTGCTCGACGAAGCGGTCATAGATACCCGATTGCACGTACAAGCGGCAGGCTGCGGTGCAATCCTGGCCGGCGTTGTAGAAGCCAAAAGTACGAATACCCTCGATGGCCGCCTCGACATCGGCGTCGTCGAATACGATAACCGGTGCTTTGCCGCCCAGTTCCATGTGCATGCGTTTCACGCTGCTGGCGGTGGCGCCGATGATGTGGGCACCGGTAGGTATGGAGCCTGTCAGGGACACCATGCGTACCTTGGGATGAGTCACCAGTGGGTTGCCCACCGTTTGCCCACGGCCGAACAGAATGTTGAGCACCCCAGGTGGCAGC
Organism: Pseudomonas sp. KCJK9000; assembly: GCF_046230725.1. Lineage (NCBI taxonomy): Bacteria > Pseudomonadati > Pseudomonadota > Gammaproteobacteria > Pseudomonadales > Pseudomonadaceae > Pseudomonas > Pseudomonas sp. KCJK9000. Next base: position 22,034 of record NZ_JBJJLN010000017.1, read on the forward strand.
AGCTGCTGGGCCAGTTCGCCCAGGCGCAGGGCGGTCAGCGGAGTCAATTCGGAGGGCTTGATGACCACGGTGTTGCCTGCCGCAAGGGCCGGGGCGATCTTCCAGGCCAGCATCATCAATGGGTAGTTCCAAGGTGCGATCGAAGCGACCACACCTAGAGGGTCTCGGCGGATCATCGACGTATGGCCCGGCAGGTACTCACCTGCCGCCGAGCCGCCGAGACAGCGCGCGGCACCGGCAAAATAACGGAACACATCGGCGATGGCAGGGATTTCATCGTTCAGGGCTGCGGCGAACGGTTTGCCGCAGTTCTGCGATTCCAGCCGGGCCAGCTCTTGGCCATGGGCCTCGATGGCATCGGCGATTGCCAGCAGCGCCATCGAGCGCTCTTTGGGGCTGGTCTGCGACCAACCAGCAAAAGCCTGGTCGGCGGCTCGCACGGCGGTATCGACCTGTGCCTCGGTGGCCTCGTTGATCTGTGCCAGGGCGCTACCCTCGGCGGGGTTGAGCACAGTCCATGCCGGGCCTTCGCCGGCTACCAGATGACCGTTGATCAGCATTTTGACTTGCATCGGGGGCTCCTTATGGGTCACTTGCCACTGCCCGCAACGCTTTCGCCGCCACGGGTCAGGTAATAGGCACCGAGAATCGGCAGCATGGTCACCAGCATTACCAGCATGGCAACTACGTTGGTCACTGGCACATCGCGTGGGCGGCTGAGTTGGTTGAGCAGCCAGATCGGCAAGGTGCGTTCGTGGCCGGCTGTGAAGGTTGTCACGATGATTTCGTCGAACGACAGGGCGAAGGCCAGCATGCCACCGGCAAGCAGTGCCGAACCCAGGTTGGGCAGGATGATGTAGCGCAAGGTCTGCCAACCGTCGGCACCCAGGTCCATGGACGCCTCGATCAAACTTTGCGAGGTGCGCCGCAGGCGGGCAACCACGTTGTTGTAGACGATCACCACACAGAAGGTGGCGTGGCCGACCACGATGGTGAATACCCCAGGCTCTATGCCCAGGCTTTTGAACGCCGAAAGCAGCGCAATGCCGGTGATGATGCCAGGCAGGGCAATGGGCAGGATCAGCAGCAGCGAGATGCTCTCTTTGCCGAAGAAGTTGCGCCGGTACAGTGCCGCCGATGCCAGGGTGCCGAGCACCAAGGCTATCAGCGTGGCAAGGCCAGCCACCTGCAGCGACAGTTTGATTGCGTCGAGCACATCGGGGCGGGCGAAAGCTGCGCTGAACCACTTGAGGGTGAAACCTTTTGGCGGGAAGCTGAACGCTGCGTCCTCGGTATTGAACGCATACAGGAAAATGATCAGGATCGGGAAGTGCAGGAACAGCAAGCCGCCCCAAGCCGCCACGCGCAGGCCCATGGATGCTTTTTCACAGTGCATCGAATGCCCCCAGACGTTTGACGATCGACAGGTAAACCGCGATCAGGACGATCGGCACCAAGGTAAAAGCTGCGGCCATTGGCATGTTGCCGATCGCACCCTGCTGGGCATAGACCATGCTGCCGATGAAGTAGCCTGGCGGGCCGATAAGTTGCGGCACGATGAAGTCACCCAGGGTCAGCGAGAAGGTGAAGATAGACCCGGCGGCAATACCTGGGATCGACAGCGGCAGGATGACCTGGAAGAACGTCTGGCCTGGCTTGGCACCCAAGTCTGCCGAGGCTTGCAGCAACGATGGCGGCAAGCGTTCGAGCGAGGCCTGGATCGGCAGGATCATGAACGGCAGCCAGATGTACACGAATACCAAGAAACGCCCCAGGTGCGAGGTCGACAAAGTACTACCGCCCACGCCTGGTACCGCCAGAATGGCTTGCAGCAGGGCATCCAGATGCAACTGCTGGACGAACCACTGGGCTACCCCACCTTTTGCCAGTAGCAGGGTCCAGGCGTAGGTCTTGACGATATAGCTCGCCCACATCGGCATCATCACGGCGATGTAGAAAAACGCTTTGGTCTTGCCGCGGGTGTAGCGCGCCATGTAGTAGGCGATGGGGAAGGCCAGCACAGCGCTGGCCAGGGATACCGCCACAGCCATGGCCAAGGTACGCAGGATGATGTCGAAATTCGACGGGTTCAGCAGCGCGACGAAATTGCTCAGGGTCAGCTGCGGGGTGACCGTCATGCTGAAGTCGTCGAAGGTGTAGAAGCCTTGCCACAAAAGACCCAGCAGCGAGCCCAGATAGATGGCGCCGAACCAGGTCAATGGCGGAATCAACAGCAATGCCAGGTAGAGGTTGGGGCGCCGGTACAACAGGTCGCTGAGCTGGCGCATGTCAGTGGTCCTGGCCCACGAGGGTTTCCTCAAGCGCAGTCATTGCCTCGCGTGGCCAGCGCACCTGTACTGGCTGGCCGACCTGCAAGGGCTGGCTTTGCACCTGCCAGCGGTCGTTGGCTTGGCTGACAGCGATCAACTGGCCGCTGCTCAGCTGCACCTCATAGCGCGTGGCACTGCCCTGGTACTGAACGTCGCGCAGCACGCCCGCTAGCTGAACCTCCTGCACTTGCCCAGGTTGATCCACCAGGCGGATATGCTCGGGGCGAATGGAAAACGGCGTGCGCCTGCCGCAAAGTTGTTCGGCAAGATCACCGCGGATTACGTTCGAAGTGCCGACGAACTCGGCCACGAAGGTGGTGGCAGGCTTCATGTAGAGGTTGCGTGGCGTGTCGACCTGCTCGATGCGCCCACGGTTGAATACTGCCACCCGATCCGACATCGAAAGCGCTTCGGTCTGGTCGTGGGTGACGAAGATGAAGGTGATGCCAAGCTGGCGTTGCAGTTTCTTGAGCTCGCCCTGCATCTGTTCGCGCAGCTTCAGGTCCAGTGCGCCAAGCGGTTCATCGAGCAACAGCACCCGTGGCCGGTTGACCAACGCGCGGGCCAGGGCCACGCGCTGGCGCTGGCCGCCGGAAAGCTGTGCCGGCCTGCGCTCGCCATAGCCTGCCAGGGCGACCATGTTCAGCGCTTGCTCGGCACGGGCCAGGCGTTCGGCTTTGGCCACGCCTTTGACTTTGAGGCCGTAGGCGATGTTGTCGCGCACGTTCATGTGCGGGAACAGCGCGTAGTCCTGGAATACCGTGTTGACGTCACGTTGATAGGGCGGCAGCCCTGCAGCCTCGACGCCATGGATACGAATAGAGCCGCTGTTTGGTTGCTCGAAGCCTGCGATCAGGCGCAGGCAAGTCGTCTTGCCCGAGCCGGAAGGGCCAAGCATGGAGAAGAATTCGCCATCTTCGATGTCGATGCTGACCTGGTCGACAGCCTTGACCTCGCCGAAGGTGCGGCAAACCTGGGTGAACTGAACGGCTAGGGGCATACGCAGGTTCCGGAAAAATAGCTGTCTGCTGTTCGGGCCGCTTCACAGGTACAGCGCCAGCCTTGCATGAGGCGCCGTCCCTGTGAGAGCGAGTATTTGGTCTGCCGGTGCCGGCCTCTTCGTAGCTGCACCCGCCCCTACAGGGTTGGGCACCTCAAAACGTGCGCAGCCCTCGTGGGAAGGGGGGCTTGAGAAGAGGCCCCTCCAGTTAGCGCCCGCCCATGATCGCAATGTAGTCCTGGGTCCAGCGGCTGTAAGGCACGAACTTGCCGCCTTGGGCCTGTGGCGTCTTCCAGAAGGCGATCTTGTCGAAATTGTCGAAGCCGTTGGTCTTGCACCCTTCGGCGCCCAGCAGTTCGCTGCCGGTGCAGGCGGCAGGTACCGCCGGCAACGAGCCGAACCATGCTGCTACATCGCCCTGTACCTTCGGCTGCAGCGACCAGTCCATCCACTTGTAGGCGCAATTGGGATGCTTGGCTTCACTGTGCAGCATGGTGGTGTCGGCCCAGCCAGTGGCGCCCTCCTTGGGTATGGTCGAGGCCACCGGCTGGTTCTCGGCCTTCAGGCCATTGACCATGTAACCCCAGGAACTGGTGGCGACCACGCCCTCGTTTTTCACATCGCTCATCTGCACCGTTGCATCGTGCCAGTAACGGTGGATCAGGGGTTGCTGTTGGCGGAGCAGTTCAAGCACTGCCTTGTACTGTGTTTCGTCGAGCTCGTACGGGTCCTTGATGCCTAGCTCTGGCTTGGCGGATTTCAGGTATAGCGCGGCGTCAGCGATATAGATTGGCCCATCGTAGGCTTGCACACGGCCTTTGTTGGGTTTGCCATCGGGCAGCGCTTGCGGCTCGAACACCACCGCCCAGCTGGTCGGTGCCTGTTTGAAGGTGTTGGTGTTGTACAGCAGCACGTTCGGGCCCCACTGGTAGGGCGTGCCGTACACCTGTTTATCGACCACGTACCAACCTCCGTTCTGCAGGCGCGGGTCGATGGTCTTCCAGTTGGGGATCAGCGCTGTGTTGATCGGTTGTACCCGCTTGCCGGCGATCAGGCGCAGCGAAGCATCGCCCGAGGCGGTGACCAAGTCATAGCCACCTTTGGCCATCAGGCTGACCATCTCGTCTGAGGTGGCTGCGGTCTTCACGCTGACTTTGCACCCGGTTTCCTTTTCAAACCCGGTGACCCAGTCATAGGCTTTGTCGCTTTCACCGCGCTCGATGTAGCCGGGCCAGGCGACGATGTCCAGCCGGCCTTCGCCGGCGCCCAGTGCCTTGGGCATCTCGGCAGCCTGCAGGCCGGCGCTGGCCGACAGCGCGCCGATGACAGCGCCGAGCAATGCGGTGTTGTGCACTGACATGGTGTTCCCTCTTGTTGGAGATTTTGGTCGCAGCAGTTGTCAACGAAGCAGTGAAGCGATGAAGAGCGTAGGCGCCTGGGGCAGCGGCCGACGAAGACGAGTCTAGTAGGCTTTTTGCCAGCTAAAGCAACATCTGGAAGCAAATCCTTCAGTGGCGGTTCACGGCTCAGGCCTTAATCTCGGCTTTCCTTTGCGTACCGTGGAGATGTGCACATGAACACTCGAGGCCTGCTCGACCAATTGCTCAAATCCGGCCAGGAGCTGCTCAACAAGCAGTCTGGTGCGGCCAAACCAGCGGCCGGTGGCGGTAGCCTCGGCGGTTTGCTCTCCGGCGTCGGCGGTGGCGCATTGGGGGCTGGTGCCCTGGGCATGCTGTTGGGTAGCAAAAAGGCGCGCAAGTATGGCGGCAAGGTACTGACCTATGGCGGCTTGGCTGCGCTCGGCGTGCTGGCCTACAAAGCTTATGGCAACTGGCAGGCTCAGCAGGGTGCGGGCCAGCAGGCCGAACCACGGACCCTCGACCGACTGCCTGCGGCGCAGGCGGAACAGCACAGCCAGGCAGTGCTGCGCGCGCTGGTGGCGGCTGCCAAGTCCGATGGCCATATCGACGAGCGCGAGCGCACGCTCATCGAGGGTGAGTTCACCCGTCTGGACAGCGACCGGGAGTTGCAGCAATGGCTGCACGCCGAGTTGAACAAACCGCTCGACCCGGCCGAAGTCGCCCGCGCTGCGCAAACCCCAGAGATGGCGGCCGAGATGTATCTGGCCAGTGTAATGATGGTCGATCAGGAAAATTTCATGGAGCGCGCCTACCTCGACGAGCTGGCCCGTCAGCTGCAGCTAGACCCGGCCCTGCGTCAGGAATTGGAAAACCAGGTACGGCTCGCCGCAGGCCAATGAACCCGTCAGGCTTGTTCTTAAACAAAACAGGCCTGATTACCGTGCATTCCAGCCGCAAAAGCGTAGGAAGGGTGGGCTATACTTCGGCGATTTTTCCCGCTCGTTGTGAATTCCTGAGGGCTGAATGTGAAGAACTGGACCTTGCGCCAACGGATCCTGGCAAGTTTCGCCGTGATCATCGCCATCATGCTGCTGATGATCGTGGCCGCCTACTCGCGGTTGGTGACCATCGAAAGCGCCGAGGAAGCGGTAGGCAAAGACAGCATTCCAGGGGTCTACTACAGCTCAATGATCCGCAGCGCATGGGTCGACAGCTACGTTACCAGCCAACAATTGGTGGGCCTGTCCAACCACCGCGAGCTCACCCAGGCGGACCTCGAACTGTTCAAAAGCTTCGACGATCGCCTCAAGCAGTACATGGCCAGCTACCAAGGCACCATCAAGGACGCACAAGATCAGCAAAGCTTCGATACCTTCATCAAACTCGAAGAAAACTACCTGAAGGCGGTTGGGCAAGTACTCGATGCCTATCGCCAGCACGACTACAGCCAAGCGCAGCGGCTGATCAGCGAGACGCTCACGCCAGCTTGGGTGGATGGTCGCAAGCACCTCAATACCGTTATCGAGCGCAACCGCCAGTCTGCAGACGCCGCCACCCATGAAATAGTCAACGCCGTCAACACCGCCAAGGGCAGCATGGTGGTCTCGCTGCTGCTGGCAATCGTTGCTGCTGGTATCTGTGGTTTGTTGCTGATGCGGGCCATTACCGCCCCGGTACAGCGCGTGGTATATGCCCTCGATAAACTGCGTTCCGGCGATCTGAGCGTGCGCCTGAGCCTGGATCGCAAGGACGAGTTCGGCGCCATCGAAAGCGGTTTCAACGAAATGGCCGAGGCTTTGGCCAATCTGGTGGCCCAGGCCCAGCGCTCGTCGGTGCAGGTCACCACGTCGGTCACTGAAATCGCCGCCACCTCCAAGCAGCAGCAAGCCACTGCCACTGAAACGGCTGCCACCACTACCGAGATCGGCGCCACCTCGCGTGAAATCGCCGCTACCTCACGGGACCTGGTGCGCACCATGACCGAGGTTACCAGCGCCGCCGACCAGGCATCGAGCCTGGCTGGCTCCGGCCAGCAGGGCCTGGCGCGGATGGAAGAAACCATGCACCAGGTGATGGGGGCCGCCGATCTGGTCAACGCCAAACTGGGGATCCTCAACGAAAAAGCCAGCAATATCACGCAGATGGTGGTCACCATCGTCAAGGTGGCCGACCAGACCAACCTGCTCTCGCTCAATGCGGCCATCGAGGCGGAAAAGGCGGGTGAATATGGCCGCGGCTTCTCGGTGGTCGCCACCGAGGTTCGGCGCCTGGCCGATCAGACAGCGGTCGCCACCTACGACATCGAGCAGATGGTGCGGGAGATACAGTCGGCGGTGTCGGCCGGGGTGATGGGCATGGACAAGTTCTCCGAAGAGGTGCGCCGCGGCATGTTCGAGGTGCAGCAGGTGGGTGAACAATTGAGCCAGATCATTCACCAGGTCCAGGCTCTGGCGCCCCGAGTATTGATGGTCAACGAAGGCATGCAGGCCCAGGCCACCGGTGCCGAACAGATCAACCAGGCGCTGGCCCAGCTCAGCGATGCCAGCACGCAAACGGTGGAGTCACTGCGCCAGGCCAGTTTTGCCATCGATGAACTGAGCCAAGTGGCTGCCGGCCTGCGCGGTGGTGTATCGCGCTTCAAAGTCTGAGTGCCATGAACCACCTGCATGCCCAGCCGACAGCCGCACCCAGCGCCAAGGGCACACTGTATCTGCAGTTTCGCCTCAACCAGCAGCGTTTTGCCCTGGACGTTCGCCAAGTGATAGAGGTGCTGCCCCGGCGCACCTTGAAACCGATTGCCCAGGCGCCGGCTTGGGTCGCCGGCATACTGGCGCATCGCGGCAACCTGGTGCCTGTGGTCGACCTCAGCGCATTGAGCTTCGCCCAGCCCGCCGCCGAGCGTGCCAGTACCCGCCTGGTACTGGTGCGTTACCGCGGTGAGCATGTGCTGGGGCTGATTCTCGAGCAGGCCACAGAGACCCTGCGTTGCCAGGCGGACGAGTTCCAACCGTATGGCCTGGATGGCGGCAACGCGCCGTACCTGGGCCCGGTGCGTCAAGATGCCCAGGGCTTGTTGCAACGCATCGAGGTGGATGACCTGCTGACCGACGCTGTGCGCGCATCGTTGTTCCCCGGTGCGCCAGGGCAGGTATTGCCATGAACGCGCAACGGTTCTTCCGCTACCTGCAGGAGCGCATCGGCCTGGATGTAGAGTCGGTGGGCGTGGCAATGGTCGAACGGGCCCTGAGCCAGCGTTGTGTGGCGATTCAGGCCGCCAACCTCGATGATTATTGGGTACGCCTGCAGCAATCGCCCGATGAGCAGCAGGCGCTGATCGAGGCCGTGATCGTTCCGGAAACCTGGTTCTTCCGCTACCCCGAATCGTTCAGCGCTTTGGTAGGGCTGGCCCACAAACGCTTGGCCGAATTGGCTGGCGAGCGGCCATTGCGTCTGCTCAGCTTGCCGTGCTCCACCGGCGAAGAGCCGTACTCGCTTGCCATGGCGTTGCTCGACGCGGGCCTGAACCCCCTCGATTTTCACATCGACGGGATCGACATCAGCCCAACTTCGGTTGCCAAAGGCGTGAAGGGGTCATATGGGCGCAACTCGTTCCGTGGCAGCGAGCTGTCGTTCCGCGAGCGCCACTTCCACATGTGCGATGACGGCCATCAGCTGGATCAGAGGGTACGCCGGCAAGTCAGCCTCAGTGTGGGCAACGTGCTCGATCCGGCGCTCGCCAACCGCAATGGCCAGTACGACTTCGTGTTCTGCCGCAACCTGCTGATCTACTTCGACCTAGCCACCCAGCAGCGGGTGTTCGAGGTGCTCAAGCGCCTTGCGCAACCCCAGGGGGTGCTTTTCATTGGCCCTGCCGAGGGCAGCCTGCTGGCGCGATTGGGGATGCGGCCTTTGGGTATCGCGCAGTCGTTTGCCTACGTGCGGCAAGCGGCCGATGCACCACCAGCGCCGGCCCTGCCGATCAAGCCTGTTGCCCAGCCTATTACCCCAAGCCGTCCGACGCCTATACCCGCTTGGCCGGTGCGTGCCACTGGGCCTGCGCCAGCACCCGTGCAGCCACGTGAGAGCGAGAGCGAGTTACTGGCCTCCATTGCCAGGCAGGCCAATGCCGGCGACAGCTCCCAGGCCCGTGCCAGTTGCCAGCGCTACCTGCGGCAATTCGCGCCGACAGCCCAGGTTTACTATTGGCTGGGGCTGCTCAGCGACACTGAAGGTGATGCACAGCAAGCGCTTACACATTACCGCAAAGCCCTTTATCTGGAGCCTCAGCATCCTGAGGCATTGCTGCACCTGGCCACGCTGTTGGCTGCCCAGGGTGACGATGTTGGGGCCCGTCGCCTGCAGGAACGGGCGGCGCGAGTTGGCCGGGAGTCTGAACGATGAAAGATGAACACGCGGTCGAGCTGATGGCCGTGGACGACGAACGTATTGACGATTGTTGGAACCGCATTGGTGTACACGGCAACAAAGCGTGTCCGCTGCTGGCACGACACATTCATTGCCGCAATTGCGAAGTCTATTCGGCGGCGGCCACGCGCCTGCTCGACCGTTATGCGTTGATCGACGCTGACCTGGCCCACGTAGATGCGCCTGCCGAACCCTGTGCTGGCCGTTCGCTGCTGCTGTTCCGTCTGGGCGAGGAGTGGCTGGCTATGGCCACCGCCTGCCTGGCCGAGATCGCCCCTGTGCAACCTGTGCATTCGCTGCCGCACCAACGTTCGCGGGTACTGAAAGGGGTAGCCAACGTGCGCGGTGCGTTGGTGCCATGTCTGTCCCTGGGTGAGCTGCTTGGGGTCGACCGGGTTTCGGACCCTGCGCAGAGCGGCCGGTCCATGCCGCGCATGTTGATCCTGGCGGCGTCAGGCGGGCCTGTGGTGCTGGCGGTCGACGAGATCGACGGTATTCACCGCCTCGATAGCGCGCTGCTGGGTGCCGATGAGGATGCCGCACCCTTCACAGCCGCAGTGCTGCAGTGGCGCGGGCGCAGTGTGCGGGTGCTGGACGACCAGCAATTACTGTCTGCCGTGCAGCGGAGCCTGTCATGACCCCAGAGCAAATGCGCGACGCATCGCTGCTCGAACTGTTCAGCCTGGAGGCTGAAGCTCAGACTCAGGTACTCAGTGCTGGGCTTATGGCGCTGGAGCGCGACCCGGCCCAGGCCGACCAGTTGGAAGCCTGCATGCGTGCGGCGCATTCGCTCAAAGGTGCTGCGCGCATTGTCGGCATCGATGCCGGTGTGAGTGTTGCCCATGTCATGGAAGATTGCCTGGTCGCGGCTCAGGAAGGCCGATTGCTATTGCGTGCCGAACACATCGATGCCTTGCTGCGTGGCACCGATTTGCTGATGCACATCGCCACGCCCGGCGACCCAAACGGCGAGGCGCTGGTGCCGGCGTTCCTCCAGCAGATGGCCAGCTTGCTGGACCCCGGCGCTGCGCCGGCTGCGCCGCCCTTGGCGCCTACTGTGCCCGATGCCCCACTGTCCCCCCCAGCCTCGGCGCTGCCGGCCATTGAAGCCGAGGCTGAGGCTGCGGTGCCGCGCAAGTCCGGCAAACGCGCCGGGGAGGGCGGTGAGCGAGTGTTGCGCGTGACCGCCGACCGCCTGAACAGCCTGCTCGACCTGTCGAGCAAGTCGCTGGTCGAAACCCAGCGACTCAAGCCTTACCTGGCCACCTTGCAGCGCCTAAAACGCATGCACGGGCAAGGCATGCGGGCGCTGGACGGCTTGAAAACACAGCTTGAAGCCAGCGGCCAGAGCCCCGAAGTACTCGACGCGCTGGCCCAGACCCAGCGCCTGCTGCTGGAAACGCAGCAGATCCTGCAGCAGCAGGCTGCCGACCTGGATGAATTCGGCTGGCAGGCCAGCCAGCGTGCCCAATTGCTCTATGACACGGCTTTGGCTTGCCGTATGCGCCCCTTTGCCGATGTTCTCACCGGGCAAAGCCGCATGGTCCGCGACCTGGGCCGGTCGCTGGGTAAGCAGGTGCAATTGCAGATCGAAGGTGAGAAAACCCAGGTCGATCGCGATGTGCTGGAGAAGCTCGAAGCACCGCTGACCCATTTGCTGCGTAATGCGGTAGACCATGGCGTCGAGCTGCCTGAGCGGCGCTTGCTGGCGCGCAAGCCGGAAACAGGCACCATCCGCCTGCGTGCTTCGCACCAGGCCGGGCTGCTGATGCTGGAACTGAGCGACGACGGTGCCGGTATCGACCTTGAGCGCCTGAAACGCAATATCGTCGAGCGCGGCCTGTCGCCAGCCGACACCGTGGCGCAGATGAGCGAAGAGGAGCTGCTCAGTTTCCTGTTCCTGCCCGGCTTCAGCCTGCGTGACAAGGTCACCGAGGTGTCGGGGCGTGGCGTCGGCCTGGACGCGGTGCAGCACATGGTGCGCGAACTGCGCGGCTCGATCGGGCTGAGCCAGGTGCCGGGCCAGGGTTGCCGTTTCCAGCTTGAAGTGCCGCTGACCCTGTCGGTGGTGCGCAGCCTGGTGGTGGAGGTGGGCGACGAGGCTTACGCGTTCCCGCTGGCGCACATCGAGCGCACGCTGGAAGTGGCGGCCGATGACATCGTACAAATCGAAGGCCGCCAGCACTTCTGGCACGAGGGTCGCCACATCGGCCTGGTCGCGGCAAGCCAGTTGCTCAATCGACCGACAGTGCAAGGCGAGGCGAGCAGCCTGAGGGTGGTGGTGATCCGTGAACGCGAGCAGCTCTATGGCGTTGCCGTGGAGCGCCTGGTGGGCGAGCGGGTGCTGGTGGTCATGCCGCTGGACCCGCGCCTGGGCAAGGTTCAGGACATCTCTGCCGGGGCGCTGCTGGACGACGGCTCGGTGGTATTGATCGTGGATGTCGAAGACCTGCTGCGCTCGGTCGAAAAACTGCTGAGCACCGGCCGCCTGGAACGCATCGAGCATGGCGTACAGGGCGCGCGAGGTGCCAGCCGCAAGCGCGTTCTGGTCGTGGACGATTCGCTCACCGTGCGCGAGCTGCAACGTAAGCTGCTGAGCAACCGAGGCTACGACGTGGCAGTGGCGGTGGATGGCATGGATGGCTGGAATGCCCTGCGCAACGAAACCTTCGACCTGCTGATCACCGACATCGATATGCCGCGCATGGATGGTATCGAGCTGGTCACCCTGGTGCGTCGCGACCAACGGTTGCAGTCGTTGCCGGTGATGGTGGTGTCGTACAAGGATCGTGAGGAAGATCGTCGACGCGGCCTCGATGCTGGCGCCGACTACTATTTGGCGAAGGCTAGCTTCCACGACGATGCGTTGCTCGATGCCGTGGTGGAACTGATCGGGAGTGCTCAGGGATGAAAGTTGCCATCGTCAACGATATGCCCATGGCCGTAGAGGCGTTGCGTCGAGCACTGGCGTTCGAGCCTGCCCATCAGGTGGCCTGGGTGGCCGGCAATGGTGCCGAAGCCGTGCGCAAGTGCGCCGAGGACACCCCAGACTTGATTCTCATGGATCTGATCATGCCGGTGATGGACGGCGTGGAGGCTACCCGGCGCATCATGGCCGAATCCCCCTGCGCCATCGTCATCGTCACCGTCGATCGCAAGCAGAACGTGCACCGGGTGTTCGAAGCCATGGGCCACGGCGCGCTGGATGTGGTCGACACTCCGGCACTCGGGGCTGGCGATGCGCGCGAGGCTGCAGCACCTTTGCTGCGCAAGATCCTCAACATTGGTTGGCTGATCGGCCAGCAGCGCTGCGGGCCGAGCAAGCCGGTGTCGGCGCCGATGCGCGAGGCCTCACGGCGCTGCGCTCTGGTGGCAATCGGTTCGTCCGCAGGGGGGCCGGCTGCGCTGGAGGTATTGCTCAAGGGGCTGCCACGCGATTTCCCGGCCTCGATCGTGCTGGTCCAGCACGTTGACCAGGTGTTCGCTGCGGGCATGGCCGAGTGGCTGGCCAGCGCCAGCGGGTTGCCCGTGCGCCTGGCGCGCGAAGGCGAGCCGCCACAGCCTGGGCAAGTGCTGCTGGCAGGCACCAATCACCACATCCGGCTGCTACAGGGCGGCCAGTTGGCCTACACTGCCGAGCCGGTCAATGAAATCTACCGGCCTTCTATCGATGTGTTTTTCGAGAGTGTGGCGCGTTACTGGAACGGCGAAGCGGTGGGTGTACTACTCACCGGTATGGGCCGTGATGGCGCCCAAGGCCTGAAGCTGATGCGCCAGCACGGCTTCATGACGATTGCTCAGGACCAGGCCAGCAGCGCCGTCTATGGTATGCCCAAGGCCGCTGCGGCGATTGACGCAGCGGTAGAAATCCGCCCGCTCGAGCGAATTGCCGGGCGCTTGATGGAAATCTTTGCAAAATGACGATACGTATAGAATCGCGTCAGCCAGGCCATGGTGATCGGGTGACGTCCGATGATTGATCTACCGATCGAGGGTTTCACGACACCGGACGAGAATTCGGCCATGGTGCTTCTGGTAGACGACCAGGCGATGATCGGTGAAGCGGTGCGACGTGGCCTGGCCCAGGAAGACAACATCGACTTCCACTTCTGTTCCGACCCGCACCAGGCGGTGGCACAGGCCATGCGCATCAAGCCTACGGTCATCCTGCAGGACTTGATCATGCCTGGCCTGGACGGCCTGACCCTGGTGCGCGAGTACCGCAACAACCCGGCCACCCAGGACATTCCGATCATCGTCCTGTCGACCAAGGAAGACCCGCTGGTCAAGAGCGCAGCGTTCGCCGCCGGGGCCAACGATTATCTGGTCAAGCTGCCCGACAACATCGAACTGGTGGCGCGCATCCGCTACCACTCGCGCTCCTACTTGACCCTGCTGCAGCGCGACGAGGCCTACCGCGCCCTGCGCGTGAGCCAGCAGCAGTTGCTCGACAGCAACCTGATGTTGCAGCGCCTGATGAATTCCGACGGCCTGACCGGGTTGTCCAACCGTCGCCATTTCGATGAGTACCTGGAGCTTGAATGGCGCAGGGCAATGCGTGAACAGCAGCAATTGTCGCTGCTGATGATCGATGTCGACTACTTCAAAGTCTTCAACGACAGCTTCGGCCACCTGGCTGGTGACGAGGCGTTGCGCCAGGTGGCCGAAGCCATTCGCGGCTCCTGCTCGCGTCCGACCGACTTGCCGGCGCGCTACGGCGGCGAAGAGTTCGCCCTGGTGCTACCCAATACTTCGCCCGGCGGGGCGCGGCTGGTGGCCGAAAAACTGCGCCAGAGCGTGCTCGCGCTGAACATTGCGCACAACGCGCCGGCAGCCAACTCGCGCCTGAGCGTGAGCATCGGGCTGGCCACCCAGGTCCCGGCCATCGGCAGCCATTGCCGGCAACTCATTTCAGCGGCAGACAAGGGTTTGTATCTGGCCAAGAACAGCGGGCGCAACCAGGTCGGTATCGCCTGAGGCGGATGCGGCTGCCCAACGGGCTGCCGCCGCTCCCTGGATCGGTTATACTCGCGGGCTTTTCACCGAATTCGCACGAGTAGCCAGCCCATGGAAATCCAACCGATTCTGAACACCATCAAGGACCTCACCGAGCGTTCCCTGTCCATTCGGGGGTATCTTTGACTACGATCACAAGCATGACCGCCTGATCGAAGTCAACCGCGAGCTCGAAGACGCCGCTGTCTGGAACAAGCCAGAATACGCACAGGCCCTGGGCCGCGAGCGTGCCATGCTGGCCCAGGTGGTAGAGACCCTGGACAACATGGCCAACGGCCTGGCCGACTGCAAGGACCTGCTCGACATGGCCGTCGAGGAGGGTGATGAAGGCGCCGTCAGCGATGTCGTGACCGAACTGCAAGCCCTGGAAGAATCCCTGGCCCAGCTCGAGTTCCGTCGCATGTTCAGCGGCGAGATGGACATGAACAACGCCTACCTGGACATCCAGGCCGGCTCCGGTGGCACCGAGGCGCAGGACTGGGCCAACATCCTGCTGCGCATGTACCTGCGCTGGGCCGACAAGCGTGGTTTCGACGCCACCATCATCGAGTTGTCCGAAGGCGAAGTTGCCGGCATCAAGGGTGCCACCGTGCACATCAAAGGTGAGTATGCCTTCGGCTGGCTGCGCACCGAGATCGGCGTGCACCGCCTGGTGCGCAAAAGCCCGTTCGACTCCGGCGCCCGTCGCCATACTTCGTTCTCGGCCGTGTTCGTGTCCCCCGAAATCGACGACAAGGTCGAGATCGAGATCAACCCGTCCGACCTGCGCATCGACACCTACCGTTCCTCCGGTGCCGGTGGTCAGCACGTGAACACCACCGACTCGGCGGTGCGTATCACCCACGTACCGACCAATACCGTAGTGGCTTGCCAGAACGAACGCTCCCAGCACGCGAACAAAGACACCGCCATGAAAATGCTGCGGGCCAAGTTGTACGAGCTGGAAATGCAAAAACGCAACGCCGCCTCCCAAGCCCTTGAAGACAGCAAGTCGGACATCGGCTGGGGCCACCAGATCCGCTCCTACGTGCTGGATGACTCGCGTATCAAGGACCTGCGCACTGGCGTGGAGCGCAGTGATTGCCAGAAGGTCCTGGATGGCGACCTTGACCAGTACCTGGAAGCGAGCCTCAAGCAGGGGCTGTAAGCCGCACACCACTGCCGCGCTACCTGGTTAGTTGCCGGTAGCGCGTGCCCTGCCCGACAAGGGCAACGAATACCTGATGGAAACTATGACGACATGAGCGACCTCAAGACCGAATCGCAAGACCTGCAACAGGAAGAAAACGCCCTGATCGCACTGCGCAAGGAAAAACTTGCCGCAGAGCGCGCCAAGGGCAATGCCTTCCCCAACGACTTCCGTCGCGACAGCTACTGCAACGACCTGCAGAAGCAGTACGCGGACAAGACCAAGGAAGAGCTGGAAGCAGCCGCGATCCCGGTCAAGGTTGCCGGCCGCATCATGCTCAACCGTGGCTCGTTCATGGTCATCCAGGACATGACCGGCCGCATCCAGGTCTACGTCAACCGCAAGACCCTGCCGGAAGAGACCCTGGCCGCCGTCAAGACCTGGGACCTGGGCGACATCATCAGCGCCGAAGGCACCCTGGCCCGCTCCGGTAAGGGCGACCTGTACGTCGAGATGACCAACGTGCGCCTGCTGACCAAGTCGCTGCGCCCACTGCCGGACAAGCACCACGGCCTGACCGACACCGAGCAACGCTACCGCCAGCGTTACGTCGACCTGATGGTCAACGAAGAAACCCGCCACACCTTCCGTGTACGTTCGCAGGTGATCTCGCACATTCGCAAGTTCCTCATCGAGCGTGACTTCCTCGAAGTCGAAACGCCGATGTTGCAGACCATTCCAGGTGGGGCTGCGGCCAAGCCATTCGAAACCCACCACAACGCCCTGGACATGGCGATGTTCTTGCGGATCGCGCCGGAGCTGTACCTCAAGCGCTTGGTCGTCGGTGGTTTCGAGAAGGTCTTCGAGATCAACCGCAACTTCCGCAACGAAGGCGTTTCGACCCGGCACAACCCTGAGTTCACCATGCTCGAGTTCTACCAGGCCTACGCCGACTACCGCGACAACATGGACCTCACCGAGGAACTGTTCCGCGAGCTGGCGCAGTTGGTACTGGGCAGCACCGACGTGCCGTACGGCGACAAGGTCTTCCACTTCGGTGAGCCATTCGCCCGGCTGTCGGTGTTCGACTCGATCCTCAAGTACAACCCGGAGCTGACCGCTGCCGACCTGCAGGACGTCGACCGTGCCCGCGAGATCGCCAAGAAAGCCGGCGCCAAGGTGCTCGGTCACGAAGGCCTGGGCAAGCTGCAGGTGATGATTTTCGAAGAGCTGGTCGAGCACAAGCTGGAGCAGCCGCACTTCATCACCGAGTACCCGTTCGAAGTATCGCCGCTGGCCCGCCGCAATGACGAAAACCCCGCCGTGACCGATCGCTTCGAGCTGTTCATCGGTGGCCGTGAAATCGCCAACGCCTACTCCGAGCTCAACGATGCCGAAGATCAGGCCGAGCGCTTCCTGGCCCAGGTGGCCGAAAAGGACGCCGGTGACGATGAGGCCATGCACTACGACGCCGATTTCGTTCGCGCGCTGGAGTACGGCATGCCGCCGACGGCTGGTGAAGGCATCGGCATCGACCGTCTGGTGATGCTGTTGACCAACTCGCCATCGATCCGCGACGTCATCCTGTTCCCGCACATGCGCCCACAGGCCTGAGTCGTTCCAATCAGCCGCCTCTCGAGGCGGCTTTTTCTTGCCTGAAGCTTTATGTTGTCCGTACCGGCTTGCCCGCGGCTGAAGCCACCCCAACACCGGCTGCGCACGCCCAGAAGGCTTTGCGGTCCTTGTAGGAGTGGCTTTAGCCGCAAATAGTCCAGCACTGTCGAACACTGTTCACGAGGTACCCCCTGTGACACCCGCAATGCCTCATCAGGGCGCCGCCGGCATCGCCACCGCCGTCGCCGAAAGCGTGCAGTACCAAGGGCGCAAGACCGCCCGTCAAGGCAGCGAACAACGCCGCCAGCTCATTCTCGACGCGGCCATGCGTATTGTGGTGCGCGATGGCGTGCGGGGCGTGCGCCATCGTGCCGTGGCCGCCGAGGCGGGCGTGCCGCTGTCGGCCACCACCTACTACTTCAAAGACATCGAGGACCTGCTGACCGATACCTTCGCCCAATATGTCAAACGCAGCGCCGACTATATGGCCAAGCTGTGGGCCAATACCGAAGTCGTGCTGCGCCAGCTGCTGGCCCAGGGTGATGGCAGCGTGCAGTCGCGTGCGCGACTGGTTGACGAAATCGCGCGGATGACGGTCGATTACGTTCAGCGCCAGTTGCTCAACCGTCGCGACTTCATGATGGCCGAGCAGGCCTTCCGGCAAGAGGCATTGCTGTGCCCGCGTTTGGCAGAGCTGGTGTGTGCCCATGAGCAGATTCTGCTGCATGGCGCTCGCCAATTGCTTCAAGTGGTGGGTTCGCAGCAGCCGGAGCAGGACGCCCAGATGTTGACGGCGATTATCGAGCAGATGGAATATCAGGGCCTGCTCAAGGATGCCGATGCGCAAGCCGATGGGCAGATGCTCGCTATGCTTACCCGTTACCTGCACCTGGTGTTGGCATCGGCCTGAGCACAGACCGAATTTTCAAGGAGAACCTGATGAAAGCCTGGCGTGTGGTGTTGTTGACGTTGTCATTCCTCCTGCTGGGCGGTTGTCTGGTGACCTTCCACGAGCCGCTGCCGAGCAACCAGGTAGCGCCCAAGGCCCTGCTCGGCAAATGGAGCAGCAAGGACGCCTGGGGCGAACCTTTGAAGCTAACCATCAGCCGCATGGGTGACGGAGCCTACAAAGCGGTGGCCAAGGCCCAGGGCAAGGCGGCCGAGCAATACACCTTCACCGTCTCGCGCCATGGCAACCGCTGGTACCTGTCGGCTGGCGTACCCAAGGGGCAGGGTGGCAACTTTGTGATAGGCGGGTTCGATATCGTCGATGGCAAAGAACTGGTGCTGTATAACCTTGACGTCGAGCAGGTGCGCCAAGCGGTTGAGAACAAGGAGCTTTCCGGGCATAACACCCAAGTCGCGGATGAAAATGAGCACGGCGTGCTGATCGACAGCCCGTCACCACGTGTGCTGGCATACCTGGATGACCCGGCGAACTCTGACCTGTTCGTGGAAGTGGCGCGCTTCCAGCGCGCCGGCAAATGACCCCGTGACCGGTACCGGTATCTTGTTCGAGAAAGGAGCCTAAGTGGACGAATACCAGCAAACCATCCGAGCCCTGTCTGACCGCATCGTCACGGCGCAGACGCCGATCCGGGTTCTGGATGCGGTGAAGTGGGATGAAAACATTCGCCAGGGCTTTCTCAAGGCCAAGGGCAAGGAGCCACCCGCTGTCGATCGCGCTTACTACCAGGCTCGCCCGCTGGCGTTCGACTCCAGTGCGGTGAAGGCCGAGTTCCAGGCCATCGAGCGTGACATCATTCGTCAGCTCGGCCAGTTCAACCCGGTCGGGCAAATCATGAAGCGCATGTGCCGCGAGTACCGCATGGTGGTGCGCATGCTCGAAGCCCGTGGCACCGAAGATTTCGGGCTGATCTCCCAGGAACTGTACGGCGCTGCTTCCGACGCTTTCCATGCCGGTGACCCAACCCTGGCTGACCTGGGGCTGATGCTTTCGGACTACCTGAACAATATCGACGGGCGTGGCGATCTCAAGGACGAGCCGAAGAACCTCACTGCCAAACAGGCCGTAGACATTCTTCAGGGCCGCCTGAACAAAGTGTTCGGCGAAGCCGAGGAAACCATCCGCGTGTTCGAGTCTGACGGCATCGTCGCCGATGCCGCCGCAGGTGCCGACTACATCAAGGTGCGCGCCGATGCCATGTTCAACAACCGCGACGTGCGTGCGCTGGAGGTTCACGAAGGCCTGGTGCATGTCGGAACCACCCTCAACGGCCTGAACCAGCCTATCTGCACTTTCCTGGCCAAGGGGCCGCCCTCCTCGACAGTGACCCAGGAAGGCCTGGCCATCCTGATGGAAGTGATCGCGTTCGCTTCCTACCCCAGCCGTCTGCGCAAATTGACCAACCGCACCCGGGCTATTCACATGGTCGAGGAGGGTGCCGACTTCCTTCAGGTGTTCGACTTTTTCCGCAGCCAGGGTTTCGAGATCGAGCAGAGCTACAGTAACGCCAGCCGTGTGTTCCGCGGTTCGGTGCCTGATGGCCTGCCGTTCACCAAGGACTTGTCCTACCTCAAGGGCTTCATCATGGTTTACAACTACATTCAATTGGCCGTGAGGAAGGGCAAGCTCGAGCAGATCCCGCTGTTGTTCTGTGGCAAGACCACCCTGGAAGACATGCGTACCCTGCGCCAATTGGTCGAAGAGGGGCTGGTAGAGCCGCCCAAGTACCTGCCGGAACAGTTCCGTGACCTCAACGCACTTTCGGCCTGGATGTGCTTCTCCAACTTCCTCAACCACCTGAGCCTCGATCGCATTGAAGCTGATTACGCAAATATTCTGTAACCGCTGGCGCCTGCTCGCTCTGACATTGTTCATGCTTGGCCTGGGCGGCTGCAGCAGCTTGTTGTTCTACCCAGAACCCGGCCAGGCATTCACCCCAGCGCGGGCCAAGCTTGAGTACCGCGATATCAGCCTGACCACCGCCGATGGTGTGCGCCTGCACGGTTGGTGGCTACCGGCCAAGGCCGGCGTGCCAGTCAAAGGGACGGTGCTGCACCTGCACGGCAATGGCGGCAACCTGCCAGGCCACCTGGGCGGCAGCTACTGGCTCCCGGAGCAGGGTTATCAGGTGTTGATGATCGATTATCGGGGCTATGGCCTTTCCGAAGGCTCACCGAGTCTGCCTGAGGTTTACCAGGACATAGAAGCGGCGATGGTTTGGCTGGACCAGGCCCCCGAAATCAAGGGCAAGCCTCTGGTGCTGCTCGGCCAGAGCCTGGGCGGGGCCATGGCCATCCACTATCTGGCGCAGCACCCCGATCAGCGTCAGCGTTTCAGCGCCTTGGTGTTCGATGGCGTGCCTGCCAGTTACCGTGAAGTTGGGCGCTACGCGTTAAGTACCGCGTGGTTCACCTGGCCACTGCAGGTGCCGTTGTCCTGGTTGGTGCCCGATGGCGACAGTGCAATCCGTTCGATCGGGCAACTGAGCAGCCCGCCGAAGCTGTTCTTTCACAGTATCGACGATGCCCTGGTGCCGATGGACAGTGGCATCCGCTTATATCAACAAGCACTGCCACCGCGGGTATTGCAGCTGACCCGGGGCGACCACGTGCAAACGTTCGCGGACCCGGTGTGGCGCCAGGTGATGCTGCGCTTTCTCGATGACCCCAGCCATTTCAACGGCCTGCGGCGGCTTGCCGAAGTACCCAACTACCCTGACGAGAGCAATACCCAATGAGTGAAGAACGCAACGCCATCCCGCTGATTCTGACCGGCGTCGGCAGCATCATCGTGACGGTGGGGGCCCTCTGGTACTACGGCTATCTGCATTTCGCCAAGCCTGAAGATGCACTGCTGTTGCAGGATTTCACCATGCTCAAGACCATCCCAGGCGAGGATTACAAGGTTTCGCTGGATCCAGCGCCTCAGTTGGCTCAGTGCGTGGACGGGGTACTGGTGCTGTTCGATACCGAACAGAAGGGTTTGACGGGCGTGTTGGTCGACAGCCGTAAGCGCGCAGTGCGCTGCATGGGCGAACAGACGCCACAGCAGGTGCAGTAAGAGACTAGGGCGGTGGTTGGCTGGGGCCTGTGAAGCGCCCTTTGGCCTGATACAGCGCAGGTGCAGTGCTCGACCTGTCAGCGTCCACCTCGCTCAGGACTGAGCAAAAAAAATCCGATACCCGTTTGCTGGTATCGGATTTTTTTTTCAGATCCCCGGCTCGGGCTCAAGGGTTCAAATCAACCACATCGAGCCGCGAAGCTGGGGGCTGGGATTTGCCACACCTTATTGCTTGGCTTGGCTCATCGAGCGAGGTGCGACCGGCTGGTTGTCGTTGGAGATGGTCACTTCAACGCGGCGGTTCTGCGCACGGCCCGAGTTGCTGGAGTTATCGGCTACCGGATACTCCTTGCCATAGCCCTGGGCGACGATGCGGGCTGGGTCGACACCTGCGCGTACCAGGGCCATGCGCACGCTGTTGGCACGGCGCTCGGACAGGCTCTGGTTGTAGCTGGCCGAGCCGACGCTGTCGGTGTAACCCTCGACGATCACCTTGCGCTCAGGGTTTTCCTGGAGGAACTGAGCCAGTTTGGTGACGTTCGGGTAGGCGTTGCTCTTGAGTTCGGCTTTGTTGAAGTCGAACAGCACATCGCCGAAGGTCACCAGGGTGCCACGGTCGGTCTGCTTGGCATTGAGGCTGTCTTGCAGCTTGGCAATCTGTGCATCGCGAGCGTCGAGCTTGGCCTGGGCGCGTTGGGCCGCGGCATTTTTCAGCTCGCCTTCAGCAGTGCGCAGAGCGATGGTCTGCTTGGCGACTTCGACGCGCTGATTGGTCAAGTAGGCCAGCTGATCGACCTTCTTCTCGTCCTCACGGTCCATGTAGGCCTTGTCGGCCTTGTTCAGCCAGTCCTGGGCATCCTTGGTTTCCAGCGCGGCAACTTTGCTGGCCTGCGGGTCGCTTTGCAGGGCCGAGAAGTTGGTGCGGGCCGATTCCAGGTTAGGGTTCGGGTCGTGGGAGCAGGCAGCGAGACCGACGCTCAGGGCCAGCAGGGCGGGGATCATGACGTAATTGCGCATAGTGTTCATCCTTTGATCGATTGCGAAGGCTTAAGGGGCGTGGCAGCGTTCACTGAGCGCTACGCATGCCTTCCTGGCGTACATCCTGAACACCCTGGCGGGCGTCCTGCACGGCCTTCTGGGCCTTGGCTGCCTGGGCCTTGCGCTCGGCTACGCGGGCATCCCATTCAGCCTGCTCGGCCAGCATCTTGGCTTTTTCGTAGTTCTTGTCGTGCATGGCGATTTCCGCCTGCTTGAACTTGTCCTGAGCCGATTTCATTTCCACAGCAGCGTACTCGGTGCCGCCGGCACTGACGGCCGAGTTAACGGCCGATTGGGTGACAGCGTACTGTTCGGTCGGCGGATTACCTGCACAGCCCGCCAGTACCAGGCTGCTGCCCAGTGCCAGGGCGGCCAGTTTGAGCCCGCGCAGGTTGGAGAATGAAGGTTTAGCAGTGCGGCTGTTCATGGTGGTCAGCTCCATTGGATCACTCCTGATAACGATATCCGTAGCAGTCCATCGCTAATCCCCGACCATGCTCCATTGCAGGTGTGCAGGGTTTTAGCGTGATGGCTATTGGCTGGGACTTGATCTTTTTTTGAATAGTTCAGAAAAAAATTCCCACGACTGGGTATGTTTTTCTGACTGACCGGTCAGTGTGCTTTGCCTGGAACTTTCAATGATTGCAGGGGTATCCCAGGCTGATTGCGAGCCTGGGATCCGACCCTGGCCGCTCAGCGGCCGTTGTCTTCGCCAGTGTTGCTGAGCGTGTGCAAGTGCTGTCGTGACAGCGCTAAAAAGCGCGGGGTAGGGCCGACATCTTCGTACATCGGGTCGCCTTCTTCATCGGTAGCGATGACCTTGCGACCCTGCACGTACGGGAAGCTGGCTTCCAGCTCCTCCAGTGCGGCTGCCACCAGTTCACCGAGTAGTTCCTCGGCGGTGCGCTTGGGGTACATGTCGATTAAAGCCGCCAGGCGTGCCTCGGACTCAAGGTCCAAGTGCAAAGCATGGCCGGTGGGGCTCAGGGTGCCGGCGGCATTCTGTTCCCAGTGTTGGGCGAGTTCGCGGATTTTCATGATGACCTCTATCAACGCCGTAGAAGGCTGCTTCACATCGGACTGCTACGCCTTGACTTTAGTTTGCTTCACGCGATCACGGCTTGCCTTTGAGACTCGGCAGTGGGCACTCTTGGCCTAGTGCTGTTTTCTGAATGGAGCGTGGGCGAACCGCGTTCAAGAGAGGGCCAATGACTGATATCGATGTGCGCTTGCGTGAAGATGTCCATGTGTTGGGGGAGTTGCTAGGCGACACCATTCGCCAGCAGCACGGTGAGGCGTTCCTGCAAAAGATCGAGGATATCCGCCACAGTGCCAAGGCCGACCGCCGAGGGCCGGGCGAGCAGTTGAGCTCGACCTTGGCCGACCTTGCCGAAGAGGACCTGCTGCCGGTTGCGCGGGCCTTCAACCAGTTTCTCAACCTGGCCAACATGGCCGAGCAGTACCAACTGATCCGTCGCCGCGATGCCGGCCAGCCTGAGCCCTTCGAAGCGCGGGTACTGCCCGAACTGCTGGCGCGTCTCAAGCAGGCCGGGCACAAGGATGACGCACTGGCCCGGCAGTTGGCCAAACTCGATATCCAACTGGTACTCACCGCACACCCCACCGAAGTTGCCCGACGCACGCTGATCCAGAAATACGACGCCATTGCCGCCCAACTGGCGGCGCAGGACCATCGCGACCTGACGCCGGCCGAGCGCCAGCAGGTGCGTGAGCGCCTGCGCCGGCTGATTGCCGAGGCCTGGCACACCGAAGAGATCCGCCGTACGCGGCCAACCCCAGTGGACGAGGCCAAATGGGGCTTCGCAGTCATTGAGCATTCGCTCTGGCAGGCCATTCCCAATCACTTGCGCAAGGTCGACAAAGCGCTGTTCGAGGCCACCGGCCTGCACCTGCCGCTGGAGGCGGCACCCATTCGTTTCGCCTCCTGGATGGGCGGTGACCGCGATGGCAACCCCAATGTCACCGCCGCCGTCACCCGGGAAGTGTTGTTGCTGGCGCGCTGGATGGCCGCAGACCTGTTCCTGCGCGACGTCGACGCGCTGGCGGCGGAGCTGTCCATGCAGCAGGCAAGCCCCGCCTTGCAAGCTCGGGTGGGTGAAAGCGCCGAGCCATACCGGGCGGTGCTCAAGCAATTACGCGATCGCCTGCGCGCGACCCGAGCCTGGGCCCACACTGCGCTCAGCAGCAGCCAGCCGCCCAGCGCCGACGTGCTGGTGGACAATCGCGACCTGATTGCACCCCTTGAGCTGTGCTATCAGTCACTGCATGCATGCGGCATGGGCGTGATCGCCGATGGCCCGCTGCTCGACAGCCTGCGCCGGGCGGTGACCTTCGGCCTGTTCCTTGGTCGTCTGGATGTGCGCCAAGATGCAGCCCGGCACCGTGACGCGATGGCCGAAATTACCGATTACCTGGGTTTAGGCAGTTACGCCGAGTGGGACGAAGAGCGTCGTATCGAATTCCTGCAAGCCGAACTGAAAAACCGCAGGCCACTGCTGCCAGCGCATTTCAAGCCCCAGGCCGAAACCGCCGAAGTCCTTGCCACTTGCCGTGAAATCGCGGCTGCGCCAGATGCTTCTTTGGGCTCCTACGTCATTTCCATGGCCGGCGCGGCCTCCGATGTGCTGGTTGTGCAATTACTGCTCAAAGAAGCTGGCCTGACGCGGCCGATGCGTGTGGTGCCTCTGTTCGAGACCTTGGCCGACCTGGATAACGCCGGCCCTGTGATGCAGCGCCTGCTCGGTCTGCCGGGCTATCGCACTAGCCTTCGCGGGCCGCAGGAAGTGATGATCGGCTACTCCGACTCTGCCAAGGATGCAGGCACCACGGCGGCCGCCTGGGCCCAGTACCGCGCCCAGGAAAACCTGGTGCGTATCTGCCGCGAGCATCAGGTCGAGTTGCTGCTGTTCCACGGCCGCGGGGGCACTGTCGGCCGTGGCGGCGGCCCGGCCCATGCCGCGATTCTGTCGCAGCCACCTGGCTCGGTCGCAGGGCGCTTCCGTACCACCGAGCAGGGTGAGATGATCCGTTTCAAGTTCGGTTTGCCGGGTATTGCCGAGCAGAACCTGAACCTGTACCTGGCTGCCGTGCTCGAAGCTACCCTGTTGCCGCCCCCGCCGCCTGAGCCGGCCTGGCGGGCGCTGATGGATCAACTGGCAGCCGATGGCGTGAAGGCCTATCGCGGCGTGGTGCGTGAGCACCCTGACTTTGTCGAGTACTTCCGCCAGTCTACCCCCGAACAGGAATTGGGCCGCCTGCCATTGGGCAGTCGCCCGGCCAAACGCCGCGCCGGTGGCATCGAAAGCCTGCGGGCGATACCGTGGATCTTCGGTTGGACTCAAACGCGGCTGATGCTGCCGGCCTGGCTTGGGTGGGAGACTGCGCTTGGCAATGCCTTGGCCCGCGGCCAAGGCGAGCTGCTGGGGCAAATGCGTGAGCGCTGGCCATTTTTCCGCACCCGTATCGACATGCTGGAGATGGTGCTGGCCAAGGCCGACGCGGAAATTGCCAAGGCCTACGACGAACGTCTAGTGCAACCGCAACTGCTGCCTTTAGGTGCGCATCTGCGCGACCTATTGTCGCAGTCCTGCCAGGTGGTATTGGGGCTTACCGGGCAGTCGGTGCTACTGGCCCACAGCCCAGAGACCCTGGAATTCATCCGTCTGCGCAATACCTATCTGGACCCACTGCACCGCCTTCAGGCCGAGTTGCTGGCCCGCTCGCGTAGCCGTGAAGCCGCTCTGGATAGCCCATTGGAGCAGGCCTTGCTGGTGACTGTCGCCGGCATTGCCGCCGGGCTGCGCAATACCGGTTGAGGCCCGTTGGCCACAACGGTGCACCCGAGCACTTCATGGGCCAACACAGTGCAGAAAAGGTGGTTGCGCCTGGCGCAACCACCCGTCCACAGGCCCTCGAATGACGCGTCGTTGCAACTTTCGGGCGCTTGTCTGGCTGCCGGGCGCTGTGTATCTTGAGCAGCCTTCTGACCGATTTATAGGTCATACCCGATTTTCCGGACTTGGCCCTGGTCGCCGAATCCACTGAAATTCATAAAAAAATTTGAGGAGCACGAGATGCGTGTAATTCTGCTGGGAGCTCCCGGGGCCGGTAAAGGTACTCAGGCAAAGTTCATCACCGAAAAGTTCGGTATTCCACAGATCTCCACTGGTGACATGCTGCGTGCCGCTGTCAAGGCTGGTACCCCACTGGGCCTGGAGCTGAAGAAAGTCATGGATGCCGGCCAACTGGTGTCCGATGAGCTGATCATCAGCCTGGTCAAGGAGCGCATCGCCCAGCCGGATTGCGCCAACGGCTGCCTGTTCGACGGCTTCCCACGTACCATTCCGCAGGCCGAAGCCATGGTCGCTGCAGGTGTCGACATCGACGCAGTGGTCGAAATCGCCGTGGACGACGAAGAAATCGTTGGCCGTATGGCTGGCCGCCGTGTGCACCTGGCTTCGGGCCGCACCTACCACATTCAGTACAACCCGCCGAAAGTGGAAGGCAAGGACGACGTCACCGGCGAAGACCTGATCCAGCGCGACGACGACAAAGAAGAAACCGTACGCCATCGCCTGTCTGTCTACCATAGCCAGACCAAGCCGCTGGTGGACTTCTACCAGAAGCTTTCGGCCGCCAACGATGGCAAACCGAAGTACAGCCACATCGAAGGCGTCGGTTCGGTCGAAGCGATCACTGCCAAGGTGCTGGCAGCGCTGAGCTGATCCGCTACCTTGCGTCACAACGGCCCGCTTGCGGGCCGTTGTCGTTTATACTGCCGGCCTTTCCCTTAGCACCTGGATACCCGTTCGATGACCACCCTGTTGGCCCTGGATACCGCTACCGAAGCCTGTTCCGTCGCATTGCTGCATGACGGCGAGGTAACCAGCCATTATGAGGTGATCCCACGTATGCACGCGCAGAAGCTGCTGCCGATGATCAAGCAGCTGCTGGCCGATTCTGGCGTGGCCCTCAGTGCCCTGGATGCCATTGCCTTCGGCCGAGGTCCGGGCGCATTCACTGGGGTGCGCATCGCGATCGGCGTGGTCCAGGGCCTGGCGTTCGCACTGGAGCGCCCGGTGGTGCCGGTGTCGAACCTGGCCGCTTTGGCCCAGGGCGCTTTGCGCGAGCACGGTGTGCAGCAGGTAGCCGCTGCCATTGATGCGCGGATGGATGAAGTCTATTGGGGCTGTTACCAGGCCCATGCCGGCGAAATGTGTCTGCAAGGCAGCGAGGCCGTCTTGCCACCCGAACGCGTGGCCTTGCCTGCCGGCAGTGGCGGCGACTGGTTCGGCGCAGGTACTGGCTGGTGCTATGCCGAGCGCCTGGCGGTCAGCGCCAGTTCCAGTGACCCAGCTGCGCTGCCCAATGCGCTGGACATCCTGAGCCTGGCCCGCTTTGCCTGGGCACGGGGCGAAGCAGTGGCTGCCGAGCAGGCGCACCCTGTCTACCTGCGCGACAATGTGGCGACCCCAAAGGCGCGCTGACGGCTATTCGTCGGTTATCGCTGCTGACGATAAACCTTCAGCGCAAACTGTGGTCCAGTTATCAATCGAGCATTAGCGACGGGGCTCGGTTGATGCTAAATTGCCACCACTGGTCCTGAGTGCTCATCTCATGCGTATCGACGGTTTCTCCTCACAGTCCTACCCGGTCAAGCGCACGCCGCGTAAGGCCGTGGTGCGCGATGAGAGCGTCGAAGATGCCGATCTGGTCGAAGAAAACGAAGTGCCCATGGAGGCTACTACTCGCCGCCGCTCGGCTGGCGTGCCAGCTCGCCAGCAGGACATGGTGTTCCCACGAGCTCGGGATCGCCGCACGGCCACCGCATTGGCCAGCTACTTGAGCACTGCCGGTTTTACCGACTGGGACATGGAAGTGATAGGGCTCGACCTGTACATTTGACGGATGAATCCGTCCCCTCTGCCTTATTTCCTGGGTTGTCCGTCCTGGAGCGAAAGCGCCTGGCGCGACTACCTGTACCCAGCCGACGCCAGCACCAACGAGATGTTGGGCTACTACAGCCAGGTATTCAACGCAGTCGAAGGCAATACCACCTTCTACGCCCGCCCAGCGCAGCGCACCATTGCGCGCTGGGCGCAGGTCATGCCTGCACACTTTCGCATCACCGCCAAGTTCCCCCGAGACATCAGCCATGAGGGTGACCTGCGTGATCAGCTTGAATCGGCCTTTGATTTCACCCGTTTGCTGGCGCCGCTGGGGCAGCGAGTAGCGCCGTACTGGTTGCAGCTGTCGGCCAGGTTCGGCCCCGCACGGCTAGGCGAGCTCGGCCAGTTTCTGGACCAGGTCGGCGTACCGGTGGCGGTGGAGGTGCGCAACCACGCCTTCTTTGCCAAGGGCGAGGAAGAGCGGTCGCTCAACCGTCTGCTGCACGAGCGGGGTGTCGAGCGCATTTGCCTGGATTCTCGCGCGCTGTTCAGTTGTCTATCGCGCGACCCTGCCGTCCTGCATGCGCAGTCGAAAAAGCCCAAGGTCCCTGCGCGCCCCGCCGCCTTCACCCAGCACCCGCAGGTGCGCTTTATCGGGCATCCGCAATTGGCCGCCAATGAGGGGTTTCTCACCCCGTGGGTCGACAAGGTCGCCGGCTGGATCGAGCAAGGGCGGAGCCCCTATGTCTTTCTCCATACCTCGGATAATCGCCTGGCCGCCGCGCTTGCTCAGCGCTTTCACCAGCGCTTGATGGCTCGCTTGCCGGGGCTTGCGCCTTTGCCTGAATTGCCGCGCGCACCTGAGGTCGAACAACTGGGGCTACTCTGACCCTTACCTGCCGCCCCGGAGATTGCGACCATGGATGTACAGACCTTGCGAGCCGAAGCGTTCAAGGCATTGCACGAGCGCGACGGCGCATTCGTCATTGCCAACCCCTGGGATGCCGGTTCCGCCAAGTTGCTGGCCAGTCTTGGCTTCGAAGCTTTGGCCACCACGAGTGCAGGCCTGGCGTTCAGCCTCGGGCGAGCGGATGCCGAAGGTGCGTTGTGCCTGGATGAAACCTTGGACAACGCTGGCCTGATCGTCGATGCCACACCGTTGCCGGTGGCTGCCGACCTGGAAAATGGCTTCGGCGACCAACCCGAGGACTGCGCCCACGCCATTGTGCGCGCTGCCGAGACAGGGTTGGTCGGCGGCTCGATCGAAGATGCCAGCGGCCGCGCCGAAGCGCCTATCTACGATTTCGAACTGGCCGTAGCGCGGGTTCGGGCCGCCGCGCAGGCCGCGCGCAGCCTGCCATTTCCGTTCACCTTGTGTGCCCGTGCTGAAAACCTGCTGCACGGGCGCATGGACTTGGACGACACCATCAAGCGCTTGCAAGCCTTCGCCGAGGCGGGTGCTGACGTGCTTTATGCACCGGGGTTGCGCAGTGTCGATGAAGTGCGTGCTGTGGTTCAGGCGGTAGCGCCCAAGCCTGTCAATGTACTGATGGGGTTGGCCGGTGTGCCGCTTTGCGTCAACCAGTTGCAGGACCTGGGCGTGCGCCGCATCAGCGTGGGCTCTTCGCTGGCCCGTGCAGCGCTGGGCGCCTTCCACCGTGCGGCATTGGAAATACGCGACCAGGGCACCTTCAATTACGCTGAGCAGGCGCTGCCGTTCGCACAGCTCAACGCTCTGTTCCACCGCTGAGCCATGCGCGTTTTCATGCTGCTGTGTAGCCTGCTGGTGCTAACGGCGGGCTTCGCCTGGCAGCTTGGCTGGCGCCTTCCCGATGCCTGGAACCCGTGGGCACCACTGGATGTGCGCCAACCACCCAACTGGTTGACCCACTACAAGCTGTCGCGCTTGCGCGGCGACCCAGCCCTGTGCCGCCAGACCCTAGAGACCTCCGGCCTTCGCTACCGAGCGCAGGCCGACAGCCCGGCTTCGGCCAACTGCCCGCTTGAGAACGTGTGGCGCATCGAGCAAGGGCAAGCCAGGCTGAGCAGCAGTTTTCTCGCCAGTTGCCCGCTGGCTGTGGCCTATGCCTTGTTCGAGCGCCACGGCCTGCAGGTGGCGGCGGAGCAGGTTTTCGGCCAGCCTGTGGTTCAGGTGGATCATTTGGGCAGCTTTGCCTGCCGCAATATCTATAACCGCAAGCAAGGGCGCCTGAGCGAGCACGCTACGGCCAACGCCCTGGATATCAGCGGCTTTCGTCTGCAAGGTGGCCAGCGCATCGTGTTGGCTCAGGATTGGCAGGCGGGAGGGCAGAAAGGCGACTTTCTGAGGCGAGTGCATCGGGCGGCGTGCGACAGTTTCAGTACGGTCCTGGGGCCGGACTACAACGCTGCTCATCACAACCACTTTCATCTGGACATGGGGCGCTGGCAGGTCTGCCGCTGACCTCAGGCGTGTACGCGAACGTTGTTCAACACCACCGGGCGCGCCCAATGCATGTCGAACTCCAATTCATTCTGCTGCTTGGCCAGGGTCGCCTCGTCAAACGGCTCTGGCGCGGGGTCGAGCAGGTCCCTTTCCAATTCAGCGATTGGCAGGTGTAGCGGGCGCGGTGAGGGGGCCGGGCCTGGTTCTGCCGGCGGGTGGCCTTGGCTCATGACGATAGGGCGCAGCCAGTTGTTGCTGATGTCGAGTTGGCGTTGTTGCTGAATCATCTCGGCCACAGTGAATGGCTCTGGCGCCGGTTCCAGCAAGTTGGCCTCAAGCTCGGCCTTGGGCAGAAACAGCGGCTCGGGCGGTGCAACGACGGTTTCCTGTACGGGGCAGGCACATTGGGTTTGGATCAGGGCCAACGCCTTGGCTGCGCCGATCGGTTCCCCAGTCTGCTTGTCGCACTGCTCCATGGCCTGGATGACGCTGTCCGGCTCCAGCGCTTGCTGGTCGGCCATGGCGCGGGCAAAGAAATCCTGCCACAGGTGGCTAACGCCGCCCAGTGCCTGGGTATTCTGCCGACCGTAGTTGCCGACAGGCGACAAGTAGGTCAAACCGATGGGAAGTGTATCTGTCATGGCAGTCGCGCGCGTTGTGCTCTGGCAGAATAGCGGGATATTGCCTGTATCGGCCGGGGCCGGTGATACATGAAGGGCTTGTTTACATTTTTCGAGTGCAGGTTGAAATGCAAGAGCAGGAGCAGGGCACAGGACTTAGGGTTGAGGCGCTGGCGCCGCAGTACGCTGCCCAGGCGGCCAGTTGGGCCGCGCGCCTGGGTTTGCCGCTGGAGGACGAGCGTGCCGAATTCGCCGTACAGGTGGGCGCTGAGGGCTTGCAGATCCAGCAATTAGGGCCGCAGGCGCCAGGGCCGGTGCGGGTCGACTTCGTCGGGGGGCAAGCGGCGCATCGGCGGCTGTTCGGCGGTGGCAACGGGCAGATGATCGCCAAGGCCGTTGGTATTGCCCAAGGTGTGCGGCCGCAGGTGCTGGACGCTACCGCAGGCCTTGGCAAGGACGCATTCGTGCTGGCCAGCCTGGGCTGCCAGATGACCCTGATCGAGCGCCAGCCATTGATCGCAGCGCTGCTTGAAGACGGCCTGGCGCGGGCCCGGGGCGATGAACAGGTCGGCGCCATCGTGGCCCGCATGCGTCTGTTGACCGGCAATGCCATCGAGCAGATGCGCGCCTGGGAAGGGGAGGCGCCGCAGGTGATCTACCTTGACCCGATGTTCCCGCACCGTGACAAGAGCGCCTTGGTGAAAAAGGAGATGCGAGTCTTCCGACCGCTGGTGGGTGATGACCTGGATGCCCCGGCCCTGCTCGAGGCAGCCTTGGCGCTGGCCAGCCACCGAGTAGTGGTCAAGCGCCCGCGCAAAGCACCGATCATCGAAGGGCCCAAGCCGAGCCATAGCCTGGAAGGCAAGTCGAGTCGGTATGACATCTATCCGAAAAAAGCGTTGAAGGCGTGACCGCCTGAACCGGCCTATGCGCGGCTGAAGTCGCAGCTACACGAGCCCTGTAGCAACGTCAGCCGCCAAAGGCCGGTTCAGCATGACTCAGGCTTCGAAAGCCCGGATGAACAACCCGACCACCTCACGTACATGGGCCTCGGCCTCGTCGCCCTCCAGCGGCCCCGCACATCCCAGCAGCAAACGATAATCCGGCGCGCCTTTGATAAGGCAGAAAAAGTGCTCGGCGGCCTGTAACGGGTTAGCGATGCGCAGCAAGCCGCGTTCGTCGATCTCGCGCAGCAGCGCCTCCATACCTGCTAGCACCCGTTTGGGCCCCGCCTCGTAGAAAAACTGACCGAAGGCTGGGTCCTGGCTGCCCAGCGCGATGATCAGGCGGCTGAGCTTGACTGCTTCGTCGCTGCAGATCAGCGCTTGGAAATTGCGCCCGATATTGAGCAGCACCTCCTGCACAGGGGCGCCGGCGGGGTATTCGAATATCAGGTCGGGCAACTGGTTCTGGCAGGTCGCCATGACCGCCGAGCCAAACAGCGTCTGCTTGTCGGTGAAGTGGCTGTAGACCGTGAGTTTTGAAACACCTGCCGCCGCAGCGACCGCATCCATGCTGGTGTTGGCATAGCCAAGGCTGAGGAACAGGGCCTTGGCAGCTTCGAGGATGGCCTCGCGCTTGGCCAGGTCCTTGGGCCTGCCCGGGCCGTTGAGTGCGTCGTTGGACATTGGGATCCGCATCTGGTTGAAGGGGCGACCATCTTACCGGCTCAGACGTCTTGCGGCTGTAGCTCGTGACCGTCGTTAAGGTCGATTTTCTTTCCGACGTCGGCTTCCCGGCCTCGGTTCCCTGATTTAATATACTCGCCAGTATAAATATTCCAATACGTACCCGCGAAAGGATTTCCCATGTTGCGCCAAGTCCTGTCACTTGCTCTGCCCGCAGCTGCCGCGCTGATGCTCGCGGCGTGCGGCCAGGAAGCCGCCGCGCCTGCTGCACCACGCCCGGCGCTGGTGGTCCAGCCGCACGCTGCCGCCGCCGTTGCCGACAGTTATCCTGGCGAAGTGCGCGCGCGGCTGGAGCCGGCGCTGGCTTTTCGCATTGGCGGCAAAGTCAGCAAGCGCTTGGTGGAGGAGGGGCAGCGGGTCAAGGCCGATCAGCCTTTGGCTGAGCTCGACCCACAGGATGTGCGCCTGCAACTTGAGGCCAGCCGTGCTCAACTGGCAGCGGCTCAGGCCAACCTGTCGCTGGTACGTACCGAGCGTGACCGCTACCTGAAGCTGCGGGATCGGCAGATGGTCAGCCATTCCCAGTATGACAACGCGGAAAACCTTTATCGCGCCGGCCTTGCCCGCCTCAAGCAAGCCAAGGCCGAATACGACGTGGCCGGCAACCAGGCTCAATACGCGGTCTTGCGTGCACCGCAGGCGGGCGTGATCGCCCAGCGTCAGGTTGAAGTGGGGCAGGTGGTCGCTGCCGGGCAAACGGTATTCACCCTTGCCGCTGACGGTGAGCGCGAAGTGGCCATTGCGCTGCCGGAACAACAGTTTGCAGGTTTTGCCGTAGGCCAGCCCGTCAGCGTGGAACTGTGGTCGCGCCCTGGTGAGCGGTTCCCAGGGCGTATTCGCGAGCTTTCGCCCTCAGCCGACCCGCGTTCGCGCACCTTCGCTGCACGCATCGCTTTCTCGTCCGCCAAGGTGCCTGCCGAGCTCGGGCAGAGCGCGAGGGTGTTCGTTGCCCATGAAGGCGTGACAGCGCTCGCAGTGCCGCTCTCGGCCGTCACCGCGCAAAACGGCCAGGCCTACGTATGGCGGGTCAACCAGGACAGCCGCCTGGAGCGCGCGGTGGTGCGCCTGGGTGCTTATGGCAGCGACAGCGTGCCGGTGCTCGAAGGCCTCGGCCCCAATGACTGGGTGGTCGCCGCAGGGGGCCATGTACTGCGCGAGGGCCAGGAAATACGCCCCGTGGACCGAACCAATCGCCTAGTGAACCTGACGGCCAAGGAGTAAGTCCCGATGGGTTTCAATCTATCTGCCTGGGCGCTGCGTAATCGCCAGATCGTCCTTTTCCTGATGATTCTGCTGGCTGCCGTCGGCGCCGTCTCCTACACAAAACTTGGGCAAAGCGAAGATCCGCCATTCACTTTCAAAGCCATGGTCATTCGTACCCTCTGGCCGGGTGCTACGGCAGAGGAAGTATCGCGCCAGGTTACCGAGCGTATCGAAAAGAAGTTGATGGAGACGGGCGAGTACGAAAGGATCGTCTCGTTCTCGCGGCCCGGTGAGTCCCAAGTCACCTTCATGGCCCGCGACTCGCTGCACTCCAAGGATATCCCCGAGTTGTGGTACCAGATTCGCAAGAAGGTTTCGGATATCCGCCATACCTTGCCACCGGAGGTCCAGGGGCCATTCTTCAATGACGAGTTCGGTACCACCTTCGGCAATATCTACGCCCTGACGGGCGCGGGTTTCGACTACGCGGTGCTCAAGGACTACGCCGAGCGGGTGCAGATCCAGCTGCAGCGGGTCAAGGATGTAGGCAAGGTCGAGCTGGTCGGCTTGCAGGACGAGAAGGTCTGGATCGAGCTGTCCAACCTCAAGCTGGCGACCCTGGGTGTGCCCCTGGAGGCGGTCCAGCAGGCGTTGCGCGAGCAGAACGCGGTGAGCACTGCAGGGTTTTTCGAAACCCCCAGTGAACGCCTGCAGCTGCGTGTGAGCGGGCGCTTCGACAGTGTTGACCAGATACGTCAGTTCCCTGTGCGGGTGGGTGATCGCACCTTTCGTATAGGCGATGTGGCTGACGTGCACCGCGGCTTCAACGACCCGCCAGCCCCACGCATGCGCTTCATGGGCGAGGACGCCATTGGTCTGGCGGTGTCGATGAAAGATGGCGGCGATATTCTGGTGCTGGGCCAAGCGCTGGAGGGCGAGTTCGAGCGCCTGGCGCGCAACCTGCCAGCGGGCATGGAACTGCGCAAAGTGTCGGACCAGCCCGCCGCGGTCAAGGCCGGGGTCGGCGAATTCGTCCAGGTGCTGGTCGAGGCCCTGGTGATCGTGCTGTTGGTGAGCTTCTTCTCCCTCGGCCTGCGTACCGGCCTGGTGGTGGCCCTGGCGATTCCCCTGGTGTTGGCCATGACCTTCGCCGCCATGCACTATTTTGGCATCGGCTTGCACAAGATCTCGCTCGGTGCGCTGGTGTTGGCGCTGGGCCTGCTGGTGGACGATGCGATCATTGCTGTGGAAATGATGGCGATCAAGATGGAGCAGGGCTTCGATCGCCTCAAGGCAGCCAGCTATGCCTGGACAAGCACGGCTTTCCCTATGCTCACCGGTACCTTGATCACCGCAGCGGGCTTTTTGCCGATCGCCACGGCGGCTTCCAGTACCGGCGAATACACCCGGTCGATCTTCCAGGTCGTGACCATCGCACTGCTAACCTCATGGGTAGCTGCGGTGCTCTTCGTACCTTACCTGGGCGAACGGCTACTGCCAGACTTGGCCAAGCTGCACGCTGCGCGCCATGACAAGCACGGGCATGCTCCCGACCCCTATGCCACGCCGTTCTATCAACGGGTTCGGCGGGTGGTGGAGTGGTGCGTG
Source organism: Pseudomonas sp. KCJK9000 (assembly GCF_046230725.1). Lineage (NCBI taxonomy): Bacteria > Pseudomonadati > Pseudomonadota > Gammaproteobacteria > Pseudomonadales > Pseudomonadaceae > Pseudomonas > Pseudomonas sp. KCJK9000. The sequence continues at coordinate 57,427 of NZ_JBJJLN010000017.1, forward strand.
CGGCGGCGCAAGACGGTGATCGTGCTGACCATCGCCGCCTTCGTCGGCAGCATCTTGCTGTTTCGCTTCGTGCCTCAGCAGTTCTTCCCGGCCTCAGGGCGACCTGAACTGTTAGTGGATTTGAAGCTTGCCGAAGGTGCCTCGCTGGCCAATACCGCCGAGCGGGTCAAGCAACTCGAAGCGTTGCTCAAGCAACAGAACGGCATCGAAAACTACGTGGCTTATGTAGGTTCAGGCTCGCCACGCTTCTATCTGCCGCTGGACCAGCAACTGCCGGCCGCCAGCTTCGCCCAGTTCGTCGTGCTGGCCAGCTCGCTCGAAGAACGCGAGCGCTTGCGCAGTTGGTTGATCGGCACTGTCGAGCAGCAGTTCCCTGACGTGCGCGCCCGTGTCACACGTCTTGAAAACGGCCCACCGGTGGGCTACCCGGTGCAGTTCCGGGTGACCGGGGAACATATCGAGCAGGCCCGTGCCTTGGCCCGCGAAGTGGCGGAAAAGGTCCGCCAGAACCCGCATCTGGTCAATGTACACCTGGACTGGGAAGAACCGAGCAAGGCAGTGTTCCTGAAGATCGACCAGGACCGCGCTCGCGCCCTGGGCGTGAGCACGGCCCAGGTGTCCAGCTTCTTGCAGAGTTCGCTGACCGGCACCACCGTCAGCCAGTACCGTGAGGACAATGAGCTGATCGAAATCCTCTTGCGCGGCACTGCCCGGGAGCGCGGCGACCTGGGTAACCTCGCCAGCCTGGCCTTGCCAACCAGCAATGGCCAGAGCGTGGCGCTGTCTCAGGTCGCGACGTTGGAGTACGGCTTCGAGGAAGGCATCATCTGGCACCGCAACCGCTTGCCGGCGGTGACCGTGCGCGCCGATATCTATGACAACCAGCAGCCTGCCACCCTGGTCAAGCAGATACTGCCGACCCTGCAGTCAATCAGGGCCAAGCTGCCCGATGGCTACCTGCTGGAAGTCGGAGGTACGGTCGAGGACGCCGAACGCGGGCAGAAATCGGTGAACGCCGGCATGCCCCTGTTCATCGTGGTGGTGCTGAGCCTGCTCATGGTCCAGTTGCGCAGCTTCTCGCGCACGGTGATGGTGTTCCTTACCGCACCGCTGGGGCTGATTGGCGTCACTGTGTTCCTGCTGGTGTTCCGCCAACCGTTCGGCTTCGTCGCCATGCTCGGCACCATTGCCCTGGCGGGGATGATCATGCGCAACTCGGTGATTCTGGTCGACCAGATCGAGCAGGATATCGCCTCGGGGCTGGACCGTTGGCAGGCGATCATCGAGGCTACGGTGCGGCGCTTCCGGCCGATCGTGCTGACGGCGCTGGCGGCAGTGCTGGCGATGATCCCGTTGTCACGCAGTGTGTTCTACGGGCCGATGGCGGTGGCGATAATGGGTGGGTTGATCGTCGCCACGGCGTTGACCCTGTTATTCCTGCCGGCATTGTATGCGGCGTGGTTCAGGGTCAAGAAGGGCTGAAGTGCACGGGGGGCACATAGCCCCCCTGGGTTGTCACAGGGCGCCGAATACTTTCTTGGCAAGGCTTGTAGCGGCCTGGGCTGGGTTCTGGCGGATACTCTGTTCCTGTTTGGCAATCATCTCGAACAGCCCGTCCAGGGCCTTTTCGGTCACGTAGTTCTCGATGTTGGCGTCATTTTTGATCAGCCCCAGGCCTTTGGCCTGGCCGGCGAAGGCATTGTACTGCTGAGCCACGCCGACCTTGTCGGTGGCCTGCTTGACGATCGGCAGGAACTTGGCACGAATCTGTTCGCGGCTGCTCTTGTTCAGGTACTGGGTGGCTGAGTCCTCGCCGCCGCTGAGGATGCCCTTGGCGTCGGTGACGCTCATTTTCTTCACGGCATCCACCAAAATGGCCTGGGCCTGCGGCACGGCGGCCTCGGCAGCCTTGTTCATGCCGGCTTCAAGGGCTTCGACCTGGTCGCCTTTACCGAACATCTTCATGGCTTTGGCGGCCTTGCCAAGGTTGCCCGGCAGTTCGATGCGTACATCGGGGTTGTTGCTGAAGCCGCCTGGCGTGCTCAGTTGCTTGACGGCAATCTGCGCACCTTGGGTGAGCGCGTCTTTCAGGCCGCCGGTGGCATCGGACTGGCTGAGGTCGCCGAGCGACAGCGCCAGGGCGCTGGCCGACAACAACAAGCCGGCGCATAGGGTAGTCAAGCGCAAGGAGGCGCGAATCATGGGTATTTCCTTATCGATGAAAGGAGAATGCTCAACGCACCGGGTCGACTTTGACACGAACCGGCTGCTGGTCACTGCCGTCGAGCGCGACGCTGTGTTGTTGGGTGTTGATGAACAGCAGTTGACCGTCCAGCTCGATCCGCGCGCTGAGCGCATAGCGGTGCCCAGGCTTGACTTGGTCCGCATCGTAAGTGAGGTGGAAGGGCAGCGGTACGTTGCCTTTGACCGGGCCGGCCTGGCGGGCCAGGGTCACGGCAGGTGCGTCCATCAGCGAGACATCCTGCAGTGTAACGCTCAAGGTGGCAGCCGGTGGCAGGGCGATGCGCTGTAGGTAGAAGACTTCACCGTCGAGGCTTGCCTGGTTGGAAGGTGTTGGGCTGGAACAGGCTGCGAGCAGGGATGCACAGCACAGCATAAAGAGTTTTTTCATGGAATCTCCGGTGTCCTTGGCGCTGGCTTGTGGCCAACGCCAAGGACTTTAACGGATTTTCCGCGCAGGCGGGGGCTTCAGATGGCAGCCCTGGTCAATGCATCATCGCCGTGCAGTGCAACCTGCCGAATCGACAGGCGCAGTTCTGCCGACAACACGCGCTTGGCCACCCCTTCGGCCAGCTCGCCCAGTTTGTCGTGGTACCCCAGCTTGCCAGTGCTGTCAGGGCGCAGCACGCGCTGCTCGATCAAGGTCTGGATGAAGTGCCGGAACAGGGTCTTGTCGAAGAACTCCGGGGCGTTGAGGCCATGCAGAATCGACAGGCGCTGGGCCATCATCACGCACAGGTCTTCCAGTGCCTCGGCGCTCAGGGTGTTCTGGCCACTGTTGAGCAACAGCGAGGTCGCCATGTAGAAACGCTGCAAGGTCTGGGTGATGCTGCGCGCTAGCAACGTCAGCAGCACGAATTGGCGAGAACTCGGGGCCGGGCGCATGAACAGGTCTTTGTCCTGGCGCAGCAGGCCCTGATCGACCAGTGCTGCCAGCCACTGGTCGATCACTTCGTCCAGTTGCTCAGGCGGCCAGCGCAGGAACAGCTCGGCTTGCAGGTACGGGTACAGCGCACGCACATATTGCCCAAGCAGCGCGCGGCTCATGCGCGAGCTACTGAGGAAGAAGCTCGCCAGCAGTGCGGGCAGGGCGAAGATGTGCAGGACGTTGTTGCGGTAGTAGGTCATCAGTACCGCGTTGGCTTCATCCAGATAGAGGATGCGCCCCATGGCGTCCTTCTGTTCGGCCAGCAGGTCCATGCCACGCACGTGCTCGATCAATGCCTGGCCGTCACCTTCAGGTAGTGTGGTGTGCTCGGAATAGGGCACCTGGCGCAGCAGCGCCAGGTACAGGTCCAGTACCCGCACCAGGGCACGTTCGTCCAGCGCCAGGCGGCTGGTGGACAGCAAAGCCAGAGCGACCAGGTTGACCGGGTTGACTGCTGCCGCCCCGTTGAGGTGGCGAGCCACGGTTTCGCCCAGGCGGGTGGTGGTTTCGTTCAACCAGGCCGGGCGGAACTGCGGGCCCAGGTCTTGCTCCCGCCAGCCGGGTTGCTGCTGGTCGAGGAAGGCAGCCAGGCGGATCGGCTCGCCGAAGTTGACCGACACCTGGCCAAAACGCTGCTTCAGCGCACCGATGACCTTGAAGATGTCGAAGATCGACTCTTTCTTCTTGCTCGCCCCACGCAGTTCGCCCAAGTAGGTGCGGCCTTCCAGTACCCGCTCGTAGCCGATGTAGACCGGCACGAACACGATAGGCGTGCGCGATGAGCGCAGAAAGCTGCGCAGGGTGATCGCCAGCATCCCGGTGCGTGGCTGCAGCATGCGCCCAGTGCGCGAGCGCCCGCCTTCGACGAAGTACTCGACCGGAAAGCCCTTGGTGAACAGGGTGTGCAGGTACTCGTTGAACACCGCGGTGTACAGCGGGTTGCCCTTGAACGTACGACGCATGAAGAAGGCACCGCCACGGCGCAGCAGGCCGCCGATCACCGGCATGTTGAGGTTGATGCCGGCGGCGATGTGCGGGGGTGTCAGGCCATTGCGGAACAACAGGTAAGACAGCAGCAGGTAGTCGATGTGGCTGCGGTGGCAGGGCACGTAGATCACTTCATGGCCGGGGGCGATACCCTGCACCTGTTCGATGTGGTTGACCTTGATGCCGTCGTAGATCTTGTGCCAGAACCAGCTGAGCACAACTTCAAGAAAGCGGATGGCAGTGTAGGTGTAGTCCGAGGCGATTTCGTTGCCGTAGCGCAGCGCCAGAGCCTCGGCCTTGGCCAGTGGCAGGTTCTCGCGCTGAGCCTCTTCGGCAATTGCCTGGCGCACCAGGGGCGCATGCACCAGGCCCTTGACCAGGTTGCGCCGGTGCGAGATGTCAGGGCCGATGACGGCGCTCTTGAGGTTGCGAAAATGCACGCGCATCACGCGCTGGGCCATGCGCACGGTGCGCTCGTGCCCCTTGTTGTGCTGCACCAGCTCGCGCAGGTGGATCGGTGCCGAGAACTGGACGCGGGTCTTGCGTCCAAGAATCAGTACCGTCAGCAGCCGGCGCAGGCGCCCGGTCACTGCCCAGCTGTCGGCGAACAGCAATTTCCACGGGCTGTTTTCACTGGCAGGGGTCTGGCCCCAGAACACGCTCACCGGGATGATCTGCGCATCTTCCTCGGCATGTTGGCTGATGGCTGCCACCAGGCGCTCCAGGGTCGGCGGGGCACCACGCTTGTCTTGGCGGCCAAGCCAGTCTGGGTCTGGCGTTAGGTAGAAGAAGGCGGCAGGCTCATGCAGCGGGCCGACGGCGACAGGCAGCACCGGGCGCGGCAGCCCTGCTTTGGTGCATTCCCGGTCGACCACCACCAGATCAGTGAGCGACGGTGACGGCAGCGCGTAGAACACCGGGCGGCTGCGGTCCAGTTGCAGGGTGAGGGAGGACTGGTTGATGGTCTCGGAGCGCACCCACAGGTACATCAGGCGACGCAGAGCGCCGAAAATCAGACGGCGCAACGGGGAACGGGTCATGGGTGAGTGCCCTGGGCATGAATTTCTGAGAATAGACAGCCAGTTAGTCTGCCGTATCGGCGTAAGTTCAGCAAAATTCGGTAAATAGCACGACAGTCATGAAATTTTTTTGTGCCGTGTCATATACTCGGCCTGCCGCTTGCAAGAGATTTCGGCAAGCGGCGTCGACATAGGGAGGACACCCTGTGTCTACAAGGCGATCTTCACAATAAAAATCCGGAGTAGTTCAGATGTCGTCTCGTGAGACTGGGAATGTTAAGTGGTTCAACGATGCCAAAGGTTATGGCTTCATTCAGCGTGAAGGTGGTGCGGATGTTTTCGTCCACTATCGGGCGATCCGCGGTGAGGGGCATCGTACCCTGGTCGAAGGGCAGCGGGTGGAATACGCCTGCGTGCAGGGCCAGAAAGGCCTGCAAGCCGAAGACGTAGTCGGGCTCTGAGCCTCTGTTCAAGCCTTGATCGGTAAGCTTCAAGCTGCAGGTGACCGTGTACTTGCAGCCTGATGCATACGCTTCTGACGCCCGTTGCTCAGGAGGTGCGCCAGGTGATTTCTTCTTCACCGTCGGCGCTGATGCGGATCCAGCGATCGGCGTCTTCTTCACCGTCTTCCTCGACCCAGCCACCCGGCGCACAACGCACTTCGACGTTCAGTGCCGCGAATGCCGCGCGAGCGCAGGCCACATCATCGGCCCATGGCGTCTGATCGCTTTCCAGGTACAGGCTGTTCCATTTCCCCACAGCTTTGGGTAACCAAGTGACCGGAATGTTACCGGCCTGGCATTTGAAGGTCTGGCCTTTTTGCTTCCATTGGCTGCATGGGCCGATGGCTTCGCTGAGCCACTGAGCGATCTGCTGGTGGTCGACGTCGGCGTCCTTCAGGTAGATCTCGATATCAGGTTGGCGCATAGGGGCTCCGGGTGTGCTCAGTGCTGGCGCACGAAATAGTCATAACGCATGGAAACCGTGACCGCGAAAGGCTCGGGCTGGTCGATCACTCGCGCGCGCTTTTCGGCGCTGGCGCGCCAGCCGTGCGGGGTCATCGCCAGCAGGTCGGCACGTGCCTTGGGCATGGCCAGGCTCAGGCGAAATTCGAGGATTTCGCTATGGGCATGGACCATGCCGTCGGGCACCAGTGCCAGGTGCTTGTCGTCGGCATAGTGGCGCACTTCATCGTAGAGTACTTCACGCAACTCCATCAGGTGGCCGCTGGTCGGGCCGACCCGCATCAGGCCGCCCCCTGGGCTGAGCAGGCGCTTGGCCTCGCCCCAGTCCAGGGGGCTGAACACGCTGGCGATGAACTGGCAGCTTTCATCGGCCAATGGCACACGTGCCATGCTGGCGACCATCCAGGTGACATTGGGAGCACGGCGACAAGCGCGTTTGACTGCCTCGCGGGAGATATCCAGGGCATATCCAGCGCTAGCAGGCAACCCATCGGCGATCTGGGCGGTGTAATAGCCCTCCCCACAACCGATATCCAGCCAGGCACCCGGTTGGCGCTCGGCGGCAAGCTGCGCCAGGCGCCGGGCCACTGGGGCGTAGTGGCCGGCATCGAGGAAATCGCGGCGGGCCTGCACCATGGCCTGGTTGTCGCCAGGGTCACGGCTGTTTTTGTGCTGCACCGGCAGCAGGTTCAGGTAACCCTGGCGCGCCCGATCGAAACGGTGGCCGGCAGGGCAGACTACCCCATTGTCGAGCTGCGAGAGGGGCGCCTGGCAGAGTGGGCAGGCGAGCATCAGGCGAGCAACCGGACCAGGGTCTGGTAGTAGATTTCGGTCAGCAGGTCGAGATCGCTGGCCAGGATCCGCTCATCCACCTGGTGGATGGTGGCGTTGACCGGGCCGATTTCGACCACCTGGGTGCCCATGGTGGCAATGAAGCGACCATCGGAGGTGCCGCCGCTGGTCGAGGGTTGGGTGTCGCGGCCGGTGACGCCCTTGATGCTGGCCGACACCGCATCGAGCAGTTCGCCAGGTTCGGTGAGGAACGGCAGGCCCGACAGTGCCCAATCGATCGACCAATCAAGCTGGTGTTTGTCGAGAATCGCCGACACCCGCGATTGCAGGCCTTCGACGGTCGACTCGGTGGAGAAGCGGAAGTTGAACAGCGCGGTCAACTCGCCAGGGACCACGTTAGTGGCGCCGGTGCCTGCGTTGAGGTTGGAGATCTGGAAACTGGTCGGCGGGAAAAACGCGTTGCCTTCGTCCCAGTGTTCTGCGGCCAGTTCCGCCAGGGCCGGTGCAGCCAAATGGATTGGGTTGCGGGCCAGGTGCGGGTAGGCCACATGGCCTTGTTTGCCACGTACGGTCAGCTTGGCGCCCAGCGAGCCACGGCGGCCGTTCTTGACCACGTCACCGAGCACGGTGGTGCTCGATGGTTCGCCAACGATGCACCAGTCCAGGCGCTCGTTGCGCGCTTTCAAGCGTTCGACCACCGCTTTGGTGCCATGGTGGGCTGGGCCTTCCTCGTCGCTGGTGATCAGGAAGGCGACCTTGCCACGGTGGTCAGGGTAGTCCTGCACGAAGCGCTCGCTGGCGATCACCATCGACGCCAGGCTGCCTTTCATATCGGCCGCACCCCGGCCACAGAGCATGCCGTCAGCGTCGATCAGCGCTTCGAACGGCTCATGCTGCCATTGTTGTACCGGGCCGGTGGGCACCACATCGGTGTGGCCGGCAAAGCACAGTACCGGGCCATCCTGGCTGCCGTGGGTAGCCCAGAAGTTGTCGACGTCTTCGATGCGCATCGGCTCGAGCTGGAAGCCCACGGCGCCCAGGCGGCTCATCATCTGGGCCTGGCAATCGGCATCGACGGGTGTGACCGAGGGGCGACGGATCAGGTCGCAGGCCAGTTGAAGGGTAGGCGAGAGCTCGGCAGGGGCCGTCATGGGGAACTCCGGGGCAGGCAAGGCGGGAATATCTGAGAGGCGTTATCTTATATCAAACAGACGATCCGGTGGGGCCGCGTTGCGGCCCATTCGCGGCACAAGCGTGCTTCTAAGAAGGCCACGCGGCTGGCTGCAGACGTGGCCTTGTGCTGCGAAGGGCTGCCAAGCAGCCCCGTTAGCCTCAGGCCTGCTGCGGCTCAGCGGCTTTTTCTGCAGGCTTGGGGAGCGACGAGAGAAAGGCCATCACCAATGCCGCCACGTAGGGCAGCGACTGCACCAGCAGCATCGCCACCCAGAATCGCATGTCCGAACTCGGCAGCCCCTGCACCAGATAGATCCCGGCCGCCGCGCCCCACAACAGCAGCATGATGAACAACTCCTCGCGCGCTTCGGAAATCGCCACCAACAAGCCATGGCTGTCGGCATTCTTCGGCGTCCGGAAGAACGGCATGCTACTGGTGAAGAACCCGTACAGCACCGCTTTGGCGATGGTGTGCGACAGCGCCAGCCCCGCCAATGCCGCAGCGAACGCATCCTTCATGTTCACCCCCACCGCACGGCGGTAGAGGAAGATGATCTTGCCGACCTTGAAGAAGAACAGCGCCAGCGGTGGAATGGCGAAGATCATCAGTGGCGGGTCGACCCGGTGTGGCACGATGATCATCGCAGCCGACCACAGCAGCGCACCGACCGTGAAGAAGATATTCATGCCATCGGCGATCCACGGCAGCCAGCCGGCCAGGAAGTGGTAACGCTGACCGCGGGTGAGCTCGCTGCCCTTGCCGCGCAGCAGGGCTGCGGCGTGATGCTTGATGATCTGGATGGCACCGTAGGCCCAGCGGAAGCGCTGCTTCTTGAAGTCGATGAAGGTATCGGGCATCAGGCCTTTGCCATAGCTGTTGTGCGCATAGGCCGCCGACAGGCCCTTCTCGAACACACGCAGGCCCAGCTCGGCGTCCTCGCAGATGCACCATTCGGCCCAGCCCAGCTCTTGCAACACGCTGCGCCGGGTCATGGTCATGGTGCCATGCTGAATGATCGCGTCGCGGTCATTGCGGGTGACCATACCGATGTGGAAGAAGCCTTTGTATTCGCTGTAGCAAAGCTTCTTGAAAGCGCTCTCGTGCTGGTCTCGGTAGTCCTGAGGCGACTGGACAACGGCGATTTTCGGGTCAGCGAAGTGCGGCACCATGTGCTTGAGCCAGTTGCGGTCCACGCAGTAGTCCGAATCGATCACCGCGATGACTTCGGCGTCCTTGGCGGTGTGCGGGAGCAGATAGTTCAACGCACCGCCCTTGAAACCGGCCAAAGGTGCTACGTGGAAGAACTTGAAACGTTCGCCAAGCTTTTCGCAGTGGGCCTTGAGCGGCTCCCATACGGCGGGGTCTTTGGTGTTGTTGTCGATCACCAGCACTTCATAGTCCGGATAATCCAGCGCAGCGAGGGCATCGAGGGTTTGCTTGACCATCTCCGGCGGCTCGTTGTAACAGGGCACGTGCACCGACACTTTCGGCCGGTACGCACTGTCGCCCTGTACCGGCAGGAATTCGCGCCGGCGTTTGAGGGTCCAGACCGCCTCGGCCAGCTCGTGTGCTTCGGTCATCAGCACGATGAACACGCCCAGCGCGCCGAGTGCCAGCAGCACCCCGACGGTGAGGCTGAACCAAGTGCTGTATTGCTGGCTGTAGTCATAGGCGATCCACACCAGCACCGACCCACACAGGAAGGTGATGAACGTCAGGAAGGTGCGGCCGCGCTGGCGCAGTGCCGAGCCGTCGATCAGCAGTACAGCCAAGGCGATCATGGCCAGCACCACTGAAGCCACCGCCAGGGCTCGCCACTGTGGAATGGCGACTACCGGCCCCTCGAAATTGAATTTCTGCTGGCGCTCGGCATTGAACACCCCCCAATAAGCGCCCACCGAGCCTTCGTCGTTGGCTTTCCAGGGTTGGTCGTAGGCTTCGATGACGAAATAGTTGTAGCCACGCCGGTTGAGGGTGTTGACCAGTGTACGCAGATAGATGGCCTGGTCGGCCTGGGAGGCATCGGCGCCTCCACGCATCCGGCCATTGCTGGGCCAGCCGACTTCCGACAGCAGCAATGGCTTGTGCGAGAACTGCTGGCGCAGCTCGCGGGCACGGTCTAGCACGAACTGCACCGAGTCCTTCATCGGCACGAATTCCCAGTACGGCAGGATGTGTGCGGCGATCAGGTCGACGTGCTTGGCAAGTTCCGGGTGTTCCTTCCAGATGTGCCACTGTTCGCTGGTGGTGACTGGCACCTTGACGGCGGCCCGCACCCGATCGAGGTACTTGATCAGCTGCTCGGCGGTGACCTCTTCGCGAAACAGCGCTTCGTTGCCGACCACTACTCGCACTACGCTGCGCGAGTGGTTGGCCAGTTCGATGCCTTTTTCGATTTCGCGCTCGTTGCGCTCCTGGTCATTGCTGATCCAGATCCCCAAGGTGACCCGCAGGCCCAACTCTTCGGCAAGCCGCGGGACTTCGGCCTGGGTGCCCTGGACGGTGTAGATACGGATGTTGTCAGTGAGCTTGTTCAGCTGCTCCAGGTCCTGACGCATCTCGTCCTCGCTTGGGTACTGGCCCTTTTGCGGGCTTTCGCCCAAGCGGAACGGCGAATACGAAAAGCCAGAGATCTGTTCTGGCCAGGCAGGGGCCGACACCGGACGATTGATCAGTGCCCAGAAGCCGGTGAACAGCGCGGCGATGGCCAGGACCACCACAAGGTTGAGGCCGAATTTGCGTGATGACATTGTGGTCCGTTTCTGTCTGAGTGGTAGGACATTAAAGCAGTAATGGTAGGATTTTTTCTAACATTGGAGGTGATTGCGGCCACTGGCCTATAATGCGCGCCGTTTTTTGCGTCAGAGCCCAGGGGTATCGACATGAGCACAGAAGATCCACGCTTCGCCGGCGTTGCCCGCCTGTACGGCGATGCAGGCCTGCAGCGGTTGAGCCGCGCCCATGTGGCAGTGGTCGGAATTGGCGGGGTTGGCTCGTGGGCGGCGGAAGCGTTGGCGCGCAGTGGTGTGGGTGAAATAACCCTGTTCGACCTGGACGATGTGTGCGTGAGCAACACCAACCGCCAGGCGCACGCTCTGGAGGGCCAGGTAGGGCGCCCCAAGGTCGAGGTCATGGCTGAGCGCCTGCGCGCGATCAACCCGGCGATCAACGTGCACAGTGTGGCGGATTTCGTGACTCGCGAAACCATGGCTGAGTACATCACCGAGCACATGGATGCGGTGATCGACTGCATCGACAGTGTGATGGCCAAGGCCGCGCTGATTGCCTGGTGTCGGCGGCGCAAGATCGCGATCGTCACCACTGGCGGCGCGGGTGGGCAGATCGACCCTACACAGGTCCAAGTGGGCGACCTTAACAAGACCTTCAACGACCCGCTGGCTTCGCGGGTGCGCTCGACCCTGCGACGGGACTACAACTTCTCGCGCAACACCAGCCGCAACTATGGTGTGCCATGCGTATTTTCCAGTGAGCAGCTGCGCTATCCGAAGGGCGATGGCAATGTCTGCCTGCAGAAGAGCTTCGTGGGCGAGGGTGTGCGGTTGGACTGTGCGGGCGGCTTTGGGGCGGTGATGATGGTGACCGCGACGTTCGGCATGGTGGCGGCGAGCAAGGCGATCGAGAAGCTGGTGGCAGGTGCGCGGCGCCCCTCGGAACGGATCAAGCCTGAATAGACTCGGCGCTTGATTCGTGGGTAAATCCGCTCTCACGACAGCCCAACCTTTTGGGCGTAGTGCACGAGCCTGTGGGAGCCGATTCACCCGCGATGGCCACAGCGCCGATCTAGAGGCCCGACGTCAACTCCGCCATCCGCTGCAACACTGCATGTAAACCATTGCTGCGCGAGGGCGACAGTTGGCGCTCCAGGCCCAACTGAGTGAACCACTGCCGCAAATCGAGGCGAGCCAACGCTTCGCTGGGCAAGCCTTGCACCCTCACCAACAACAAGGCCAGCAGCCCTCGCAGCAGGCGAGCATCGCTTGACGCTTTGAACTGCCACACCTGATCAACCTGCTTGGCCACCAGCCAGACCAGGCTCTGGCAGCCATGTACGCGATTGGCCTCGACTTTTTCCGCCTCGGTCAGCGGTTCCAGGCGATCGCCCCATTGCATCAGCAAGCGTGCCCGCTGCTCCCAACCACGGGCCTGGTCGAAACTGGCCAGTGCTTCCTGGGCCTGTAGCGGCAAGCTCATCGCAACAGCTCCAAGCCCTGATCCAGCGCTTCGAAGAACCGCTGCAAATCGCCACTGTCGTTGTACAGGCCCAGCGATACCCGTATCGCGCCCTCCAGCCCCAGCCCCTTGAGCAGGGGCATGGCGCAGTGATGGCCGGCGCGCACGGCGATACCTTGCTCGGTGAGCATATGGGCGATATCGGCGTTATGTACGCCGTCGATGACGAAGCTGGCCAGGGCGGCCTCGGGGGCGCCCAACACGCGCACACCTTCCCGGTCGGCAAGACCACGCAGCAGGTGCCGGTGCAGGCTGGCTTCGTGTTCGGCGACTGCCTGGCTATCGAGGTTTGCCAGGTAATCCAAGGTCGCCCCCAGGCCGACCACCCCGGCGATCGGTGGCGTGCCAGCTTCGAAACCCAGTGGCGCAGGGCGGAAACTGGCGCTCTGGTAATCGGCCCGCTGGACCATTTCACCGCCAAACTGCCAGTGACGCAGCAGCTCCAGTGCCCGGCTACGGCCGTACAGCACACCGACACCATCGGGCCCATACAACTTGTGGCTGGAGAATACGTAGAAGTCGCAGCCCAGCGCTTGCACATCATGGCGGCCATGGACTACCCCCTGGGCGCCATCGACGACGGTCAACGCGCCCTGTGCCTGGGCGTGGGCCAACAACGCGGGCAGGGGCTGCCAGGTGCCTAGCACGTTGGAGAGTTGGCTGACCGCGAGCAGGCGGGTGCGAGGCCCGATGAGCTGCAGTGCCTGTTCCAGGTCGATACGCCCCTGTGTGTCCAGCGGCAGCACTACCAAGCGCACGCCTCGCCGCCTGGCCAGTTGCTGCCAGGGCAACAGGTTGGCATGGTGCTCCAGTGCGCTGATGGCAATCTCGTCGCCGGCTTCGAAGCGGTATTCCAGGCTGTAGGCCAGCAGGTTCAGGGCCGACGTGGCGCCATGGGTGAAAATCACCTGCCGCGAATCTGCGGCATTGATCCAAGCTGCGACCTTGTCGCGGCTTGCCTCGAAAGCCTGGGTCGCCAGGGCGCCGGGCAAGTGTTGGGCGCGGTGCACATTGGCGGCGCCGTGGCCATAGTAATGGCTCAGGGCATCGAGCAGCGCTTGGGGCTTCTGAGTGGTGGCGGCGCTGTCCAGGTAGGTCTGGTGCTGGCGCTGCAGGGCGGCAATGGCGGGGAAATCGGCGCGCCAGGGGGAGGGCTGGAACATGTTCGCGGGGCCTGCAATGAAAATCGGGTCTGGCGCATCGACGCCAGACCCGATCTTAACACTTAAGCCCTGTGAGGTCCGCAGTTGCGGGCAGCCCGCGCTTGCAGTGGGCGAGGTGCCTTAGTTGTGCGCGTGCAGCGCCTCGTTCAGCTCGATCGCCGACTTGTGGGTTTTGCATTCCACGGCGCCGTTGAGCGAGTTGCGGCGGAACAGCAGGTCGGTCTGGCCGGCCAGGTCGCGAGCCTTGACGACTTTTACCAGCTCGTTGTTCTCATCGAGCAGGTTCACCTTGGTGCCTGCGGTGATGTACAGGCCGGCCTCGACAGTGTTGCGGTCACCCAGGGGGATGCCGATACCGGCGTTGGCGCCGATCAGGCAACCTTCGCCGACCTTGATGACAATGTTGCCGCCGCCGGACAAAGTACCCATGGTCGAGCAGCCGCCGCCCAGGTCGGAGCCTTTGCCGACGAACACGCCTGCAGAAACCCGGCCCTCGATCATGCCCGGGCCTTCGGTGCCAGCGTTAAAGTTGACGAAGCCTTCGTGCATGATGGTGGTGCCTTCGCCGATGTAAGCGCCCAGGCGCACACGGGCGGTGTCGGCGATGCGCACGCCGGCCGGAACCACGTAGTCGGTCATTTTCGGGAACTTGTCGACCGAGAACACTTCCAGCAGCTCGCCCTTGAGGCGGGCTTCAAGTTGCAGTTCTGCCAGCTCGTTCAGGTCGACCGCACCTTGGTTGGTCCAGGCGACATTGGGCAGCAGTGGGAAGATACCGGCCAGGCTCAGGCCATGGGGTTTGACCAGGCGGTGCGACAGCAGGTGCAACTTGAGGTAGGCCTCTGGGGTCGAGGTCAGTGCGGCGTCTTCGGCCAGCAGCGTGGCGACCAGTGGCTTGTGGCTTTCGGCCAGGCGGGTCAGCAGTGCCGCTTGAGCCGCGTCGACGCCCTTGAGCGCTTCGGCCAGTTGTGCCGCCTGGGCGTTGCTGAAGGCGATCGCCTGGTTGCCACCGGTGTAGCCAAGGATTGGCGCGACTGCGGCCACAAGCTCGGCGCTGGGGTTGAGCATGGGTTGTGCGTAGAACACTTCCAGCCAGGTGCCCTGGCGGTTCTGGGAGCCGACACCGAAGGCCAGGCTGAACAGGGTATTGGACATGTGATTACCTCGTGCGAAATAGGGTGGGGGCTCAGGCCAGAGCGGCGGCGTAGAGGTCAGGCTTGAAGCCGACCAGGGTGCGCTCGCCAAGGGCTAGCACCGGGCGCTTGATCATCGACGGCTGGGCCAGCATCAACTCGACGGCCTTGGCCTGGTCGAGGTCGGCCTTGCTGGCGTCGTCGAGCTTGCGGAAGGTTGTACCGGCACGGTTGAGGATGGCTTCCCAACCGTGTTCGTCACACCAACGGTTCAGGCTGTCGCGGTCGATACCTTGGCTCTTGTAGTCGTGGAATTCGTAGGCGATGGCATTTTCGTCGAGCCAGGTCCGCGCTTTTTTCATGGTGTCACAGGCTTTGATGCCGTAGAGCGTGTAGGTCATTGTGTGCATTGAGGCCACAGTCTGCCCCAATTTCTCCATTTCCGAATGTCAGTCGCGGGATTATGCGGGAACGATCCAGTGAGCGCCACGGGGTGTGTAGGTCTTGAGTTTTTAGACTCATATGAATCATCGTGTTACATATCCAGTGGCTGCTTGCGACCATCGTGCAAGGGCTTGGACCGACCTGGCCCCGCTAACATGTGTTGCAGTGACGGTCATTGCCCCGCTGTCGTTTCTGGTTGAAAAGGAAGCTTTGAAGGATGCAGTCCGCTTATACCGTCCTCATCCTGCTGACACTGGTCAGCGTGTCGAAACTGGTCGGGCGCTTGATCCCGCTACCGCTGCCTTTGTTGCAGATTGCCGCCGGTGCGCTGCTGGCCTGGCCCACGCTCGGGTTACACGTGGCGCTGGACCCTGAGCTGTTCCTTTTCCTGTTTCTGCCGCCGCTGTTGTTCGCCGACGGTTGGCGCATCCCTAAGCGCGAGTTGTGGCGCATCCGCGGGCCGGTCGTTGCGCTGGCCGTTGGCTTGGTGCTGTTCACGGTGGTAGGCGCTGGTTACTTCATCCACTGGCTGCTGCCGAGCATCCCGCTACCGGCTGCATTTGCACTGGCAGCGGTGTTGTCGCCTACCGACGCCGTGGCGGTATCGGCCATCAGCCAGGACCGCCTGCCGACGCCGCTGATGCACATGCTTCAAGGTGAAGCGTTGCTCAACGATGCTTCGGGCCTGGTCACCTTCAAGTTCGCCTTGGCGGCGGCCATTACCGGGGCCTTTTCGCTGGCCGATGCCAGCTTCAACTTCGTTGTGGTCGCCCTTGGCGGCCTGGCGGTGGGTGTCGCGCTGAGCTGGTTGCTCGGCCGGCTGCGTGCCTGGATGATCGCCCGCGGTTGGGATGACCCCGCCACTCACGTGGTATTCATGCTGCTGTTGCCCTTCGCCGCCTATGTTCTGGCCGAGCGGCTGGGTGTGTCGGGCATTCTCTCGGCAGTGGCTGCCGGCATGATGCAAAGCTGGCTCGACCTGTTGCCACGCCAGACCAGTACACGCCTGCTCAATCGCAGCGTCTGGTCGCTGCTGGAGTTCGCTTTCAACGGCCTGATCTTCCTTCTGCTGGGCTTGCAGCTGCCGGATATCATCAAGGCTGTGGTCAGCCACGAGTCTACGCTCTGGCCGGCGCTGGCCTGGCGCTGCCTGGAGGTGCTGGCGATTTTTGCCACGCTGGTCCTGCTGCGGTTTGTCTGGGTCCAAAGCATCTGGCGGTCGATCGGCGTGTTGCGTCGTTGGCGGGGCAAGCCTGCGCTGGTGCTGGTGCCTACAGCGCGGTCCTGCTGGCTGTTGACCCTGGGAGGGGTGCGTGGGGCGGTGACCTTGGCCGGTGTGATGTCGATACCGCTACTGATGGGGGCGGGTCAGGCGTTTCCCGAGCGTGACCTGCTGATCTTCATTGCTGCCGGGGTGATTCTTCTTTCGCTGATCAGTGCTGTGATCGCTCTGCCGCTGCTGTTGCGCGGGGTGGCCAAGAGCCCCGACGAGCGCTTGCATCAGGAGGTTCAGGAAGCCTGGCGGTTGACCGCAGAGGCGGCGATCCATGCGCTGGAAGCCGAGGAGCTGATAGACGCCAGTGCGCCGCAGGACGCGGCGCAGGCAACCCTGGCCGCCGAACTCAAGGCGCGGCTGATGGCTGAATACCGGGATACGCTGGACAAGTACAACGATACCGCCGAAGCCCGGGCGCTGGCCGAGCAGATGGATTTGCTCGAACGGCGCTTGCGCCTTCGCGCGCTCAGGGCGCAACGCCTGGCGTTATACAGCCTGCACCGCCAGCATCGGGTTGGCGATGAGGTTGTGCGACAGGTGCTGGGCGAGCTGGACTTGAGTGAGGCCAACCTCGGGCAGGTCAGGTAAACCGTAGGGGGCGTCAAGCGCCCCCTGATCGTTTCAACGGGCCTGAAGGAACGCGCGAATCCGCTCGGCAGCCTCGATGCACTCGGCCAATGGCGCAACCAGCGCCATGCGCACCCGTCCGGCACCTGGGTTGACACCGTCAACCTCACGGGACAGGTACGACCCTGGAACGACGGTCACATGCTCGGCTTCGAACAGGTCGCGGGTGAACTGCGCATCGCAACCTGGGACTTTCGCCCACAGGTAGAAGCTGCCATCCGGGCGCTGCACGTCCAGCACCGGTTGCAGGATATCGAGCACGGCATCGTACTTGGCGCGGTACTGATCACGGTTGTCGCGCACATGCGCTTCATCCTGCCAGGCAGCGATGCTGGCCAACTGGGTTTGCACCGGCATGGCGCAGCCGTGGTAGGTGCGGTACAGCAGGAACGGTTTGATGATCGACGCGTCACCGGCGACGAAGCCCGAGCGCAGGCCCGGCAGGTTGGAGCGCTTGGACAGGCTGTGGAACACCACGCAGCGGGCGAAGTCGCTACGGCCAAGCTCGGCACAGGCGCTCAGCAGGCCCGGTGGTGGTGCGTCTTCGTCGAAATACAGCTCGCTGTAGCACTCGTCGGCAGCAATCACGAAATCGTGCTCGTCAGCCAAGGCAATCAGCTTTTTCAGGGTCGCCATCGGCACCAGTGCCCCAGTGGGGTTGCCTGGCGAGCACAGGAAGAGGATTTGGCAGCGCCGCCAGACGTCGGCTGGTACCGCCTCGAAGTCGGGGTTGAAGCCGTTGTCTTCCAGGCACGGCAGGTAGTGTGGGGTCGCGCCGGCCAGCAACGCTGCGCCTTCGTAGATCTGGTAGAACGGATTGGGGCTGACCACCAGGCCGTCATCGGCGCGGTTGACCACGGCTTGGGTGAAGGCGAACAGCGCCTCACGGGTGCCGTTGACCGGCAGGATGTGGCGCTCGGCATCCAGCCAGCCCGCTGGCACGCCGAAGCGGCGCTCACACCATTGGCCAATGGCCTGGCGCAGCCCCGGCAAGCCCAGCGTGCTCGGGTACACGGCCAGCTTGTCGAGGTTGTCGGCCATGGCCTTGGCGACGAATGCCGGCGATTCGTGTTTCGGCTCACCGATCGACAGGGCAATGGCGCGTTTGTCTGCCGCAGGCTTCACGGTGCCCAGCAGGGCGCGCAGTTTCTCGAACGGGTAGGGCTGGAGCTGGGTCAAGGCATGGTTCATCGGCGCAAGGTCTCGTCAATCATCTAATCGTTAAAAAGTCACACGGCTCGGGCTGGCTTCACTGGCTTGGCCGGCCTGCAGTTGCTGCACGATCGCTTCTTGCAGGCGGCTGCACAGCTGGGGGTCGGATAGCGGCTGGTTGTCGGCATCGGTAATGAAGAATACGTCCTCCACCCGCTCGCCGAGGGTGGCGATCTTGGCATTCTGCAGCGACAGGTCGAACTCCAGGAAAATCCGCCCCAGCCGCGCCAGCAGGCCAGGGCGGTCGGGGGCGGTGATCTCGAGTATGGTCACCGGGCGCTGGGCATCGTTGAGAATGGTTACCTGCGGCGGGAAATTGAAATGCTTGAGCTGGCGTGGCACCCGGCGCTGGATGATGGTTGGGTAATCCTCGGGGTTGCGCAGCGCTTCGGTCAGCCCGTCGCGGATCTGCTTGACCCGCTGCGGATTGTCGCCGATCGAGCCACCATCGTTGTCGAGCACGATGTAGGTATCGAGGGTGAACTGGCTGCTGGAGGTGATGATCCGCGCATCGTGGATGTTCAGGTTCAGCTGTGACATGGCGGCCACGGTCACGGCAAAGAAGTCGTGCTGGTCGGGCGCGTAGATGAAGATCTGCGTGCCGCCTTCGAATTCGCGTTGCGTGGTTTCCTTGATGAGTACCAGCGGGCCACCGTCGGCCGGTTGCTGGAGGATGGCATCGCTGTGCCAGGCCACATCCGCGGCGGTGTGTTTGAGGAAATAGTCATCGCCCAATTGCGACCATAGTTGCTCGACGTCGTCCGGGTCAGTGCCCTCGCGCACCAGAATATCGAGCGCCGCCGACTGGGTCTGTCGGATCTGTTCCTCGCGGTCCAGCGGATTTTCCAGGCCGCGGCGCAGGGCACGCTTGGTTTCGGTGTAGAGCTGGCGCAGCAGGCTGGCGCGCCATGAGTTCCACAGGCTAGGGTTGGTGGCGTTGATATCGGCCACGGTCAGCACGTAGAGGTAGTCAAGACGCGTCTCGTCACCGACGTGCAGGGCAAAGTCATTGATCACCTGCGGGTCGGACAGGTCCTTGCGCTGAGCGGTGGTCGACATCACCAGGTGGTTCTGCACCAACCAGACGATCAGCCGGCTGTCCCAGGCCGGAAGCTGGTGGCGTTCGCAGAACTTCTGCGCATCCACCGCGCCGATTTCGGAATGGTCGCCCTGGCGGCCCTTGCCGATGTCGTGATAAAGGCCTGCCAGGTAGATCAGCTCGGGCTTGGGCAAGCGACCCATGAGTTTGCTGGCCAGCGGGAATTTCTCGGACACCGGCGTGTACTGCAACTTGCGCAGGTGCTTGATGAGGTTGAGGGTATGCGCATCGACCGTATAAATGTGGAACAGGTCGTGCTGCATCTGCCCAACGATCAGCCCGAATTCCGGCAGATAGCGGCCGAGGATGCCGTATCGGTTCATCCGCCTAAGGTTGCGGTGGATGCCGATTTCGCACTTGAACAGCTCGATGAACAGGCTGGTGTTGCGGATATCGTTGCGGAAGGTTTCGTCGATCAGGTGCCGGTGCTCGCGCAGCAGGCGCACGGTGTCGGCACGCACCCCTTTGATCTCCGGGTGCTGGGCCATCAGCACGAAGATCTCCAGCATGGCGAATGGAGTACGCTTGAACACGTTTGGCTTGGTCGCTTCGATATACCCGTCGTGCAAGCGAAAGCGTGCGTTCAGTGGTTGGGTGGTGCCGCTGTCGTCATCGGCGAGGATGACTTCCTCGAAGTGCTGGATGATCAAGTCGCACAACTGGCTGATGCTCATCACCACCCGGTAGTACTGCTGCATGAACTGCTCGATGGCGCGCTTGGGGTTATCGTCGCTGTAACCGAGCAGCGCGGCGATGCTGCGCTGGTGGTCGAACAACAGGCGGTCCTCGGCGCGCCCAGCAAGCATGTGCAGGGCGTAACGCACCTTCCACAGGAAGTCCTGAGACGAGGCCAGCAGTTCGTTCTCGCTCTCCAACAAAAAACCTTCGCCGGCGAGGGCGTGCAGGTTCAACGTGCCGTACTGGCGGCGGGCGACCCAGAGCACTGTCTGGATATCGCGCAAGCCACCCGGTGAGCCTTTGACGTTCGGTTCGAGGTTGTATTCGGTGTCGTTGTACTTGTGGTGGCGGGCCTTGAGTTCGGCGCGCTTGGCCAGGAAGAACTCCTTGCTCGGCCACATGTAAGCGGTGCTGGTGACATCCAGCATGCGCTGGCGCAGGCCTTCGGGGCCGGCAATGGTGCGGCTTTCCATCAGGTTGGTGATCACCGTCAGGTCGGCACGGGCCTGCTCGGCGCATTCATCGACGGTGCGCACGCTCTGGCCGACTTCAAGGCCGATGTCCCAGAGCAGCGTGAGGAAGCGTTCGATGGCCTCGCGGTACTGCTCATGTTCGGCGGCGCCAAGCAGGATCAGCAGGTCGATGTCCGAGTGCGGGTGCAGCTCGCCGCGACCATAGCCGCCAACCGCTACCAGGGCGATGCCGCTGGTGTCGCCCCAGTCGAACTGGTTCCAGGCTTGTTGCAGGATATTGTCGACCAGCCAGGCGCGAGCCTCGATCAGGGGGCGGATTTCGCACCCTGCGCGAAAACGCCGATCGAGCACCTCGCCGGCCTGGCGGATGGCTTTCTTGAAGGCGGCGATGGGGCTCGCCTTGAGTGCCAGTTCAGCCTGGAACTGGCCGCGGTCGAACAGTTCGGGATCCACCTGGGGCATTGCGTCGCGTTCCTGTCTAAAGGTTGCCTTGAGTGCAATCAGGCCGAGGTGCGGGGGATGGTGTCGTCCTTGCGCAAGGTGAAGATCTCGTAACCGGTCGCGGTCACCACCAGGGTGTGTTCCCACTGGGCCGAGAGCTTGCGATCCTTGGTAATGGCGGTCCAGCCGTCGCCCAGCACTTTGGTGTCAGCCTTGCCCTGGTTGATCATCGGCTCGATGGTGAAGGTCATGCCTTCCTTGAGCTCCATGCCGGTGCCGGCGCGGCCGTAGTGGAGGATCTGCGGTTCTTCATGGAACACCTTGCCGATGCCGTGGCCACAGAATTCACGCACGACCGAGAAGCCATTCTTCTCGGCATGCTTCTGGATCACTTCGCCGATATCGCCCAGGCGGCAACCGGGCTTGACCAGTTCGATGGCCTTGTACATGCATTCCTGCGTGACCTTGGACAGGCGCTCGGCCCAGACTGGCACGTTGCCGACATGGAACATGCGGCTGGTATCGCCGTGATAGCCATCCTTGATCACGGTGACGTCGATGTTGAGCGTGTCACCGTCCTTGAGTGGCTTGTCGTTGGGGATCCCGTGGCAGACCACGTGGTTGATCGAGGTGCAGATCGATTTCGGGTAGCCCTTGTAGTTCAGGGGCGCCGGAATGGCCTGTTGGACGTTGACGATGTAGTCGTGGCACAGGCGGTCGAGCTCTTCGGTGGTGACGCCGGGCTTGACGTGTTCTTCGATCATTTCCAGCACCTCGGCGGCCAGGCGGCCGGCGATGCGCATCTTCTCGATGTCTTCAGCAGTCTTGATGGTGACGGTCATTACAGGCTCTCTACGGCGCCGCAGGCGGCGCGAAAAAACGGGAAAGGCCGGATTCTAGCAGAGCAGGGCGGCATTCTGCCGGATAAACGCGGGAACGCTGCGGTCTACAGGAGGCATTCTGGCCTGTTTGCCAGGGTGCTGCAAAAACGGCTGACGGACGCAATCTGATCTGGGTTTCGTTCGCTGGCAGTCTGTGGTATAAAGTGCGCCGCTTTCGGGGCCGACCCCGTCAGCTCAAACCCACACACGTGTCGACACGATGGCCTGGGTGCCCCGGATTCAAGGATTCGTGGGTTGGTCATTGGGATACGTGGAGGCCCAACCCGACTTATCAAGGAACTATCATGTCCCAAGTCAACATGCGCGATATGCTGAAGGCCGGTGTGCACTTCGGTCACCAGACCCGTTACTGGAACCCGAAAATGGGCAAGTACATTTTCGGTGCGCGCAACAAGATCCACATCATCAACCTGGAAAAAACCCTGCCGATGTTCAACGACGCTCTGTCGTTCGTAGAGCGCCTGGCCCAGGGCAAGAACAAGATCCTGTTCGTCGGCACCAAGCGTTCCGCTGGCAAGATCGTCGCCGAGCAAGCTGCTCGCGCAGGTTCGCCATACGTTGACCACCGTTGGTTGGGCGGCATGCTGACCAACTACAAGACCATCCGTGCTTCGATCAAGCGTCTGCGCGACCTGGAAACCCAGGCCGAAGATGGCACCTTCGCCAAGCTGACCAAGAAAGAAGCTCTGATGCGTTCCCGCGACCTGGAAAAACTGGATCGCAGCCTGGGCGGTATCAAGGACATGGGCGGCCTGCCTGATGCCCTGTTCGTGATCGACGTTGACCACGAGCGCATTGCTATCACCGAAGCCAACAAGCTGGGCATCCCGGTCATCGGCGTTGTCGATACCAACAGCAGCCCAGAAGGTGTTGACTTCGTTATCCCAGGTAACGATGACGCCATTCGCGCTATCGAGCTGTACATGACTTCGATGGCTGACGCCGTCATCCGCGGCCGCAACAACGTTGCCGGTGGCACTGAAGTCTACGCTGAAGAAGCGGCTGCACCTGCTGCTGAGTAATAGGCGCTAGCGTCTACTTGGCACGCAAAAAGGGGGCTCTGCCCCCTTTTTGCCACCTTGAAATCCTGCTGTCAGCTTCGGCCCTGCATGATGGGCGAGCTGATATAAAGGCAGCGATTTGCAGAATTTAACGCCCGTGACGAGCGGGTGGAATGGTTGAAAAACTTTCCAAGAGGATTTTGAAATGGCAGCAATTACTGCGGCGCTGGTCAAAGAACTGCGCGAGCGTACCGGCGAAGGCATGATGGATTGCAAGAAGGCCCTGGAAAAGGCCGGCGGCGACATCGAGAAAGCCATTGACGACATGCGTGCTTCGGGCGCCATCAAGGCCGCCAAAAAGGCTGGCAACGTGGCTGCTGAAGGCGCCATCGCCGTCAAGACCGACGGCAAAGCCGCCGTTCTGCTGGAAGTGAACTCGCAGACCGACTTCCTGGCCCTGCAAGACGACTTCAAGAACTTCGTGGCCGAAAGCCTGGAAGAAGCCTTCGCTCAGAAACTGACCGACGCTGCCCCGCTGATCGCCTCGCGCGAGGCTGCTCGTGAAGCCCTGGTCGCCAAGTGCGGCGAAAACGTCAACATCCGCCGCCTGGTGCGTGTTGAAGGCGACGTTGTCGGTGCCTACCTGCACGGCAACAAGATCGGGGCTGCCGTTGTTCTGAAGGGCGGCGACATCGAGCTGGCCAAAAACATCGCCATGCACGTTGCAGCTTCGAACCCAGAGTTCCTGGATTCGTCGGAAATCTCCGCCGAGGCCATCGAGCGCGAGAAGAACGTCTTCCTGCAGCTGAACGCTGACAAGATCGCTGGCAAGCCAGAAAACATCGTTGAGAACATGATCAACGGTCGTATCACCAAGTTCAAAGCCGAAGCTTCGCTCAAAGAGCAGGCCTTCGTCATGAACCCAGAAGTCAAAGTCGGCGAGCTGGCCAAGAAAGCTGGCGCTGAAATCGTTTCCTTCACCTACTTCAAAGTTGGCGAAGGCATCGAGAAGCCGGTCGACGACTTCGCTGCTGAAGTTGCCGCTCAGGTAGCTGCTGCCAAGCAGTAAGACAGCCCCGTCTGTCGCCCCAAAGAGGCTGCCCGCTCACGCGCGCAGCCTCTTTGTCAAACGGAGAAGGGGTTTATCGAGCCTCGTCTTCGCTGGCGCCACATCGGTGCCACGCTACAGTTAGCAGGCTGCAAACAGCCCGCACGAATTTTCTAAAAGTACGCCGCAGGAGAGACTCGCAATGGCTCAGCAGGTGAGTGGTCGCCAACCTCGCTATAAACGCATTTTGCTCAAACTTAGCGGCGAGGCCCTGATGGGCTCGGAAGACTTCGGGATCGACCCGAAGGTGCTGGACCGCATGGCCCTGGAAGTTGGCCAGTTGGTAGGGATCGGCGTTCAGGTCGGCCTGGTGATCGGTGGTGGCAACCTGTTCCGCGGCGCAGCGCTCAGCGCAGCCGGCATGGACCGTGTCACGGGCGATCACATGGGCATGCTCGCCACCGTGATGAACGCATTGGCCATGCGCGATGCGCTGGAGCGTTCGAACATCCCGGCCCTGGTCATGTCGGCTATTTCCATGGTCGGTGTGACCGATCATTACGACCGTCGCAAAGCTATTCGCCACCTCAACTCCGGGGATGTGGTAATTTTCTCTGCTGGTACCGGCAACCCGTTCTTCACCACCGACTCTGCAGCCTGCCTGCGCGCCATCGAAATCGATGCCGACGTGGTGTTGAAGGCGACCAAGGTCGATGGCGTGTACACTGCCGATCCATTCAAGGATCCGCATGCCGAGAAGTTCGATCACCTGACCTACGACGAGGTCCTGGATCGCAAGCTTGGCGTGATGGACCTGACCGCAATCTGCCTGTGCCGTGACCACAAGATGCCATTGCGGGTATTCAACATGAACAAGCCTGGCGCCCTGCTGAACATCGTAGTCGGTGGCGCCGAAGGTACTCTGATCGAGGAAGGCCAAGCATGATCAACGACATCAAGAAAGACGCGCAGGAGCGCATGGGCAAGTCCATCGAAGCCCTGGTTCGTAACCTGGCGGCGATCCGCACCGGTCGCGCTCATCCAAGCATCCTGGATAGCGTCAGGGTCACTGCCTGGGGTAGCGAGATGCCGCTGAACCAGGTGGCCGCGATTACCGTCGAAGACGCCCGCACCCTGAAGATCGTCGCCCACGACAAGAACCTCAGCGCTGCCATCGAAAAGGCCATCCTGACTTCCGACCTGGGCCTGAATCCGTCCAGCGCCGGTACCACCATCCGTGTGCCGATGCCGGCTCTGACCGAAGAAACCCGCAAGGGCTACACCAAGCAGGCCAGTGGCGTTGCCGAAGATGCCAAAGTGGCTGTGCGCAACGTGCGCCGCGATGCCCTTGCCGACCTGAAAAAGCTGACCAAGGACAAGGCCATCAGCGAAGACGAAGAACGTCGCGCCGCAGATGAAATCCAGAAGCTGACCGACAAATTCGTCGCCGAAGTCGATGCTGCTTTCAAAGCCAAGGAAAAGGACCTGATGGCCGTCTAAGGCCGAGGTTTTTTAATGGAAAAGTCCAAGTTGGCGGCACCACTTTCGGTGCCGCGTCACGTCGCGATCATCATGGATGGCAACAACCGCTGGGCGAAGAAGCGCCTGTTGCCCGGCGTCGCCGGGCACAAGGCTGGCGTCGACGCGGTGCGCGCAGTCATCGAAGTGTGCGCCGAGTCCGGGGTCGAAGTGCTGACCCTGTTCGCATTCTCCAGTGAAAACTGGCAACGTCCGGCCGACGAGGTCGGTGCGTTGATGGAGCTGTTTTTCACGGCTTTGCGCCGGGAGGCACGGCGCCTCAACGAGAACAACATCAGCCTGCGCATCATCGGTGATCGCTCACGCTTTCACCCCGAGTTGCAGGCCGCCATGCGCGAAGCCGAAGCGCTGACTGCTGGCAACAACCGCTTCATCCTGCAGATCGCCGCGAACTACGGTGGCCAGTGGGATATCGCGCAAGCTGCCCAGCGCCTGGCGCGTGAGGTTCAGGCAGGCCATTTGCGGCCTGACGACATCACCCCAGGGTTGCTGCAGACTTGCCTGGCCACCGGCGAGCTGCCTTTGCCTGACCTGTGCATCCGTACCGGTGGTGAGCACCGCATCAGCAACTTCCTGCTATGGCAGCTGGCGTATGCCGAGCTGTATTTCTCCGACCTGTACTGGCCGGATTTCAAACACGAGGCCATGCGCAAAGCACTGGCCGAATTCGCATCGCGCCAGCGCCGCTTCGGTAAGACCAGCGAGCAGGTCGAGGCTGGAGCTCGTGCTTAATGCTTAAACAACGCATCATTACAGCGCTGATCCTGCTGCCGGTCGCGCTGGGCGGTTTCTTTCTGCTCAACGGCGGGGATTTCGCCCTGTTCATCGGCTTCGTGGTGACCCTGGGTGCCTGGGAATGGGCGCGTCTGGCCGGGCTTGTGGCTCAGCCTCTGCGTATCGCCTATGCCGCGGTGGTCGCTGGCGCGCTGATGCTGCTGCACCTGATGCCGGACCTGGCCCCGTGGGTGCTCGGGGCTTCGGTCATCTGGTGGGGGTTGGCCACCTGGCTGGTACTGACCTACCCACGCAGCAGCGAACTATGGGCCAGCGCCGCTTGCAAGCTGTTGATCGGCCTGTTGATCCTGCTGCCTGCCTGGCAAGGCCTGATGCTGCTCAAGCACTGGCAGCTAGGTAATTGGCTGATTTTGTCGGTGATGGTGCTGGTCTGGGCTGCCGACATCGGCGCCTATTTCTCCGGTCGCGCCTTTGGCAAACGCAAGCTCGCCCCACAGGTAAGCCCCGGCAAGAGCTGGGAAGGGGTATATGGTGGCCTGGCGGTCAGCCTGGCGATCACCCTTGTGGTCGGTATCAACCGTGGCTGGGGCTTCGGCCAATTGCTGCTGGGGTTGCTGGGCGCGGCCCTGGTGGTCATGTCTTCGGTGATCGGTGATTTGACCGAGAGCATGTTCAAGCGCCGCGCCGGCATCAAGGACAGCAGCAACCTGCTGCCTGGGCACGGCGGTGTGCTCGATCGCATCGATAGCCTGACCGCAGCCATCCCGGTCTTTGCCGTGCTGCTGTGGGCCGCTGAATGGGGTGTTATGTGAGCACCGTGCAGCGGATTACCGTGCTGGGCGCTACAGGCTCGATTGGCCTGAGCACCCTGGATGTGATTGCGCGCCACCCTGAGCGCTACCAAGTCTATGCGTTGAGCGGCTACACCCGTATCGATGACCTGCTGGCTCTGTGCGTTCAGCATCGCCCGGCCTATGCCGTGGTACCCAGCCCTGAGGCGGCGGTGCGCCTGCGCTTAGGGCTGGCCGATGCTGGCTGCGCTACCCAAGTGCTGGAAGGGGAGGCCGGGCTGTGCGAGGTTGCAGCCGCGCCGCAAGTGGATGCAGTGATGGCGGCCATCGTCGGTGCCGCCGGCCTGCGCCCGACCTTGGCTGCGGTCGAGGCCGGCAAGAAGGTGCTGCTGGCCAACAAAGAGGCGCTGGTGATGTCCGGCGCTTTGTTCATGGAGGCGGTGCGCCGCAGTGGTGCGGTACTGTTGCCGATCGACAGTGAACACAACGCCATTTTCCAGTGCCTGCCGGGCGATTACGCCCGTGGCCTGAGCCAGGTCGGTGTGCGCCGCATCTTGCTGACCGCCTCGGGTGGTCCGTTCCGCGAAACACCGCTGCCGGCCTTGGTCGACGTCACCCCTGAGCAAGCTTGCGCCCACCCCAACTGGTCAATGGGCCGGAAGATTTCGGTGGACTCGGCCAGCATGATGAACAAAGGCCTGGAACTGATCGAAGCCTGCTGGCTATTCGATGCAGCGCCGGCCAAGGTCGAAGTGGTGGTGCATCCGCAAAGCGTGATCCACTCGCTGGTCGACTACGTCGATGGTTCGGTGCTGGCTCAGTTGGGCAACCCGGATATGCGCACGCCCATCGCCAACGCACTGGCTTGGCCTGAGCGTATCGAGTCAGGTGTTGCCCCGCTGGATTTATTCGCCATCGCCCGCCTGGACTTCCAGGCGCCTGACGAGTTGCGCTTCCCGTGCCTGCGCCTGGCGCGACAAGCAGCTGAAGCTGGTAACAGTGCACCTGCGGTGCTCAACGCGGCCAACGAGGTCGCGGTCGAGGCATTTCTCCAGCGGCGTATCCGCTTCCCGGAGATCGCGAGTATGATCGAGCAGGTGCTTGAGCAAGAACCTGTCGTGCCTTTGCTGTCGCTGGAGGCTGTATTTGCCGCCGACCAACGTGCGCGCGAATTGGCGCGCGAGTGGCTGAGGCGACATGGCCGTTGAGGCAGGTGGCGCTGCCAGGGTTTTGCTGAACGTCATTCGGAGATAGATATGACTGCGCTCTACATGATTGTCGGCACCCTGGTGGCCCTGGGTGTATTGGTCACATTCCACGAGTTTGGCCACTTCTGGGTAGCCCGGCGCTGCGGTGTCAAAGTACTGCGGTTCTCCGTGGGCTTCGGTACACCACTGCTGCGCTGGCATGATCGCCAGGGCACCGAGTTCGTGGTGGCCGCCATCCCGCTGGGTGGCTACGTGAAGATGCTCGATGAGCGCGAAGGCGATGTGCCGACGGCACTGGCCGACCAGGCGTTCAATCGCAAGTCGGTGCGCCAGCGCATTGCGATCGTGGCCGCAGGCCCGATTGCCAACTTCCTGTTGGCCATCGTGTTCTTCTGGCTGCTGGCCATGCTCGGCACGCAGCAGATCCGTCCGGTGATCGGTGGCGTCGAGCCGGGAAGCTTGGCCGCTTCTGCTGGCCTGGCCGCCGGTCAGGAAATTGTCTCGGTCGATGGCAAGGCGACCAGCGGTTGGTCAGCCATCAATCTGCAGCTGGTCAGGCGCCTGGGCGAGAGCGGCACGTTGCAGCTCGGTGTGCGTGACGAGGGCAGCAGTGCCGAGCGCCAACTGCCAATCAAACTGGATCATTGGCTCAAAGGTGCCGACGAGCCTGACCCCATCCAGTCCCTGGGCCTGCGCCCGTGGCGGCCTATGGTGTCTCCTGTGCTTGCCGAGATCGACCCGAAGGGCCCAGCGGCATCTGCTGGCCTGAAGGTTGGGGACAAACTGCTTGCCCTCGACGGGGCGGCGTTGAGCGATTGGCAGCAGGTGGTGGACAGCGTCCGCGCCCGGCCGGATGCCGCTGTGGTGTTGCGCGTCGAGCGCGATGGCGCGGCCCTGGATGTGCCGGTCACCCTGGCTCACAAAGGGGAAGGCAAGGCTGTCGGTGGCTACCTGGGGGCAGGCGTGAAGGGCGGCGAATGGCCGGCAAACATGCTACGAGAAGTCAGCTATGGGCCGCTGGATGCCGTTGGCGAAGGCCTATCGCGTACCTGGAACATGAGTGTGCTGACCCTCGAGTCGCTCAAGAAAATGCTGTTCGGGGAGCTCTCGGTAAAAAACTTGAGTGGACCGATAACCATTGCTAAAGTGGCGGGCGCTTCAGCCCAGTCCGGCGTGGGGGATTTCCTGAATTTCCTGGCCTACCTGAGCATAAGCCTGGGGGTTCTTAACCTGCTGCCCATTCCAGTACTGGATGGGGGGCATTTGCTGTTTTACCTGGTCGAGTGGGCGCGCGGTCGTCCGCTGTCGGAACGGGTGCAAGGTTGGGGGATTCAGATCGGTATCAGTTTGGTCGTAGGGGTGATGTTGCTCGCCCTGATCAACGATCTGGGTCGACTATAAAAGCTTCGCACAATTGCGAGCCTGCCGTTTCCATACGGCGGTTGTTTATTGCCAGTTGGAATAAAAGGACTTCATGAAACGTCTGCTGCTAACTGCGGTCATGTCCGCACTGATGATCGCTGAAGTTCACGCCGAGTCCTTCACCATCTCCGATATTCGT
>NZ_JBJJLN010000018.1:0-85026 GCF_046230725.1 Pseudomonas sp. KCJK9000
CGTCCGCGCGCAAATCCCACAGGATCAATTGGCCCGAAACAAACGTAGGAGCGAGCGCAGCCCGCGATGCGCCGCGCGGGCGGCGCTCGATCGCAAACGCACCACAACAACAACGCCGAGCACCACAACAGTGCGCACCTAACAAAAAACGCATCAAAACCGTGCATCATTACCCGCAAGCCCGCCACCAAATGCCCGCAAACGCCCCTTTTTATCCCACCCTCGCCATTTTCGGGCACTGGCATGCAATTTGCTCCCTTGTGAGGCAGGTACGCTTGGCCGACTATCCGCGCCCAGCAACACCCTTTTTCCAGGGCGGCGGCCTACCGCGCTCTAGACCATCCGGAGGACAACATGTCGAAGTCGGTTCAACTCATCAAAGATCATGACGTCAAGTGGATTGATCTGCGTTTCACGGACACCAAAGGCACCCAGCACCACGTGACCATGCCGGCGCGTGATGGCCTGGACGAAGACTTCTTCGAAGTCGGCAAGATGTTCGACGGTTCCTCCATCGCTGGCTGGAAAGGCATCGAAGCATCCGACATGATCCTGATGCCGGTCGATGAAACCGCCGTTCTGGACCCGTTCACCGAAGAGCCGACCCTGATCATCACCTGCGACATCGTCGACCCGTCGAGCATGCAGGGCTACGATCGCGACCCACGTGCGATCGCCAAGCGCGCCGAAGAGTACCTCAAGAGCACTGGCATCGGTGACACCGTATTCGCTGGCCCAGAGCCAGAATTCTTCATCTTCGACGAAGTGAAGTTCCAGTCGGACATCTCCGGCTCGATGTTCAAGATCTTCTCCGAGCAAGGCTCGTGGATGACCGGCGCTGACGTAGAAGGCGGCAACAAAGGCCACCGTCCGGGCGTCAAAGGCGGCTACTTCCCAGTTCCGCCGTTCGACCACGACCACGAAATCCGTACTGCCATGTGCAACGCGCTGGAAGAAATGGGCCAGACCGTTGAAGTTCACCACCACGAAGTGGCGACTGCCGGCCAGAACGAAATCGGCGTCAAGTTCAACACCCTGGTGAAGAAGGCTGACGAAGTTCAGGCACTGAAATACGTCGTGCACAACGTTGCCGACGCTTACGGCCGTACCGCTACCTTCATGCCTAAGCCACTGTACGGTGACAACGGCTCGGGCATGCACGTACACATGTCGATCTGGAAAGAAGGCAAGAACACCTTCGCCGGTGAAGGCTATGCCGGCCTTTCGGAAACCGCTCTGTACTTCATCGGCGGTATCATCAAGCACGGTAAGGCCCTGAACGGCTTCACCAACCCATCGACCAACTCCTACAAGCGTCTGGTTCCAGGCTTCGAAGCCCCGGTAATGCTGGCCTACTCGGCTCGCAACCGTTCCGCCTCGATCCGTATTCCTTACGTCGGCAGCCCGAAAGCCCGCCGTATCGAAGCCCGCTTCCCGGACCCATCGGCTAACCCATACCTGGCCTTCGCTGCCCTGCTGATGGCTGGCTTGGATGGCATCCAGAACAAGATTCACCCAGGCGATGCTGCCGACAAGAACCTGTACGACCTGCCGCCAGAAGAAGCCAAGGACATCCCGCAAGTTTGCGGCAGCCTGAAAGAGGCTCTGGAAGAACTGGATAAAGGCCGTGCGTTCCTGACCAAGGGCGGCGTGTTCTCCGACGACTTCATCGATGCCTTCATCGAGCTGAAGAGCGAAGAAGAAATCAAGGTCCGTACTTTCGTGCACCCGCTGGAATACGAGCTGTACTACAGCTGCTGATCTGATCGGCGCCTGGCGTCGATAAGCTGATCGATACGGCCTCCCTCGGGAGGCCGTTTCTGTTTCTGCCTTCAGAAACTTCGGAAGGCTCCTACCCGCAGCCCAGCCTAGCTTCTGCACACTCGGACCTTCATTCAAAGGAGGTTCAGCATGCGTACACCCTTGCTTGTGGCAACCGCCAGCCTTGTTATCACCGGCTGCGCGGCATCAGAACCAAACCACCCCGCCTTCGGCCCACTGCTCGAAACCATCGAGCGTCGCCTGGATTTGGCGCAAGCGGTCGCCTTGCACAAGTGGGACAACGGCCAACCTGTTCAGGCCAGCACCCGTGAACGGCAAGTAGTGGCCAATGTGCGGGCGGCCGCACCTGAATATGGCCTGGCTGCAGAGCGCGCCGAGGCGTTCTTCGCTGACCAGATCGAGGCCAACAAACTGGTGCAGTACACACTGCTTTTCCACTGGCAACGCGTGGGCGCAGCACCAGACGAGCCGCGCAGCGACCTGCAACGGCAGATCCGCCCCCAACTGGACCAGCTACAGAGCGCCTTGCTCAGGCAACTGGCCGACTTCGACATGGGCAAACCGCAAAACTGCGCCGCCGAGTTAGCCAAGGCCGTGGCCGGCCGCCCTGTGGACCACCTGACTCAGCAGGCTCTGATCCGCGCAACTGGCCAGCTGTGCGACACACCCTGAACCACCTATGCTCTATATTGGTGCATGAAATCTGCGAGTGAGCCGGTTTGTACCCCAAAACGGTTCACCGGAATCGATTTATCAGGGCATTCTGGTCCGAATATGCGCATATTCAGGCCGTTATCAGTAAATTCCGCTTCTTTTCGGAGCCTTGGTTTGTTTCTTGCAGTTTCTTGGGCAGAGACTGGCATCAGCGGTTCCACCGCGCGCCCGGCCAATGGCCGCAGCCTGCCCGACAAGTGCCAAAAGAGGTCGACGACGCCTTATGACCATCAGCGATGCACAGCACCGTCTGCTTCTGGACAACCTGACCACCGCCACGCTCCTGCTCAATGCGGAACTGCGCCTGGAGTACATGAACCCGGCCGCAGAAATGCTGCTTGCAGTCAGCGGCCAGCGCAGCCATGGGCAGTTCATCAGTGAACTGTTCACCGAATCGACCGAAGCGCTCAACTCATTGCGCCAGGCGGTGGAGCACGCGCACCCGTTCACCAAGCGTGAAGCGCAGCTGACGTCATTGACCGGGCAGACCATCACTGTCGACTACGCCGTGACGCCCATCCTGCACCAAGGCAATACCTTGCTCCTGCTGGAGGTTCACCCGCGCGACCGCCTGTTGCGCATCACCAAGGAAGAGGCCCAGCTGAGCAAGCAGGAAACCACCAAGATGCTGGTGCGGGGCCTGGCTCACGAGATCAAG
Source organism: Pseudomonas sp. KCJK9000 (assembly GCF_046230725.1). Lineage (NCBI taxonomy): Bacteria > Pseudomonadati > Pseudomonadota > Gammaproteobacteria > Pseudomonadales > Pseudomonadaceae > Pseudomonas > Pseudomonas sp. KCJK9000. Next base: position 3,155 of record NZ_JBJJLN010000018.1, read on the forward strand.
AACCCGCTTGGCGGCATCCGCGGCGCCGCGCAATTACTCGCTCGCGAGCTACCCGAAGAGGGGCTGCGCGACTACACCAACGTGATCATCGAAGAGGCCGACCGTCTGCGCAACCTGGTCGACCGCATGCTTGGCTCGAACAAGCTGCCGTCCCTGGCAATGACCAACATTCACGAAGTGCTCGAACGGGTCTGCAGCCTGGTCGATGCCGAAAGCCAGGGCTGCATCACTTTGGTGCGCGACTATGACCCAAGCCTGCCGGATGTGCTGATCGATCGTGAACAGATGATCCAGGCAGTCCTGAACATCGTGCGTAACGCCATGCAGGCGATCAGTTCGCAGAACGAGCTGCGCCTGGGCCGCATCACCCTGCGCAGCCGCGCCGTGCGTCAGTTCACCATCGGCCACGTGCGCCATCGCCTGGCGGCGCGGATCGAGATCATCGACAACGGCCCGGGTATCCCCTCGGAACTGCAAGACACGCTTTTCTACCCCATGGTCAGCGGGCGCCCGGACGGCACCGGCCTCGGCTTGGCCATTACCCAGAACATCATTAGCCAGCACCAGGGCCTGATCGAGTGCGAAAGCCACGCAGGGCACACCGCCTTCTCGATCTTCCTGCCCTTGGAACAAGGAGCCAACGCCTCATGAGCCGAAGTGAAACCGTATGGATCGTCGATGATGATCGCTCCATCCGCTGGGTCCTGGAAAAAGCCCTGCAACAGGAAGGCATGACCACCCAGAGCTTCGACAGCGCCGATGGTGTGATGGGCCGCCTGGCTCGCCAGCAACCGGATGTGATCATCTCTGACATTCGCATGCCCGGCGCCAGCGGCCTCGACCTGCTGGCGCAGATTCGCGAACAACACCCCCGGCTGCCGGTCATCATCATGACCGCCCATTCCGACCTGGACAGCGCTGTGGCGTCCTATCAGGGCGGCGCCTTCGAATACCTGCCCAAGCCATTCGACGTCGACGAAGCGGTGTCTTTGGTCAAGCGCGCCAATCAGCACGCTCAGGAACAGCAAGGCCTGGATGTACCCCCAACGCTGGCTCGCACCCCGGAAATCATCGGCGAAGCGCCGGCCATGCAGGAGGTGTTCAGAGCCATCGGTCGCCTGAGCCACTCCAACATCACCGTGCTGATCAACGGCGAATCCGGTACGGGTAAAGAGCTGGTGGCGCATGCCCTGCACCGGCACAGCCCACGTGCCGCATCGCCGTTCATTGCGCTGAACATGGCGGCCATTCCGAAGGACTTGATGGAGTCCGAGCTGTTCGGCCATGAAAAAGGCGCATTCACCGGCGCGGCCAACCTGCGTCGCGGGCGCTTCGAGCAAGCCGACGGCGGCACGCTGTTCCTCGACGAAATCGGTGACATGCCGGCCGACACCCAAACCCGCTTGCTGCGAGTGCTGGCCGATGGCGAGTTCTATCGCGTGGGCGGGCATGTGCCGGTGAAGGTCGACGTGCGAATCATCGCCGCAACCCACCAGAACCTGGAGTCACTGGTAACTGCTGGCAAGTTCCGCGAAGACTTGTTCCACCGCCTCAATGTGATCCGCATCCATATCCCCCGCCTGGCAGACCGCCGCGAGGACATTCCGGCACTGGCCCGTCATTTCCTGGGCCGTGCCGCACAGGAGCTGGCGGTCGAGCCGAAACTGCTCAAGCCAGAAACCGAAGAGTTCATCCGCAACTTGCCATGGCCGGGCAACGTGCGTCAGTTGGAGAACACCTGCCGCTGGATCACCGTGATGGCCTCCAGCCGCGAAGTGCTGATTGGCGACCTGCCGCCGGAGCTGTTGAACCTGCCGCAGGATGCTGCGCCGGTGACCAACTGGGAACAGGCCCTGCGCCAGTGGGCCGACCAAGCCTTGGCCCGCGGCCAGTCGAACTTGCTCGACAGCGCAGTGCCCAGCTTTGAGCGCATCATGATCGAGACCGCACTCAAGCACACCGCCGGGCGCCGTCGCGATGCGGCACTGCTGCTGGGCTGGGGCCGCAATACCTTGACCCGCAAGATCAAAGAGTTGGGGATGAATGTAGATGGCGGGGATGACGAAGAAGGTGACGACCACTGACCCAGCGCTTCGTCCGTGAACTCACTAAGGCCGCTTCGCGGCCTTAGTCGTTTTTGCCCCGTGATGCACCGTTGCTGTGCCCGATGCACCTCACCAAGGCACAAACCCCCTGTAAAAACGGCCAAATTGCCCTCAAGGCCCAGTAATCACGGGTTTTGCAAAACTGGCACGCCACCTGCAATGGTAGGTACATACCCAGTTTCGGGGGCCCTGGTACAGGCAGGCCGGGTGACCCCTCTTTTATTCGCAGTAGCCGTTTTCGGGGACCTCGGTACAGGCAGGCCGGGCCATCCCCTCTTTAATACGCAGTAGCCCCCTTTGGGGACCTCGGTACAGGCAGGCCGGGAATCCCCTCTTTTATTCGTGCAGCCTCACCTGCACCCGCCAACGCCCAGCGTCCTCTGCACCGGCCCATTCACCGTGCAGGGGGCGCGCGGCAATCAGTGTCAGTAACAGCCCCTTGTCGCTGTCCTGCAAACGCCAGCCCACCGGCTTGCCCTGCAAGTCCAATTGACCGCGCTGAGCTTTGCCTTGGGCCTCAAACAGCACAGCCACGGTGCCCTCGACATTTTCGCCATGCAGCTTGGGGGCTTCGTTGAACCACAGGTCCAGGCCACCCTGTACCACCTCGACCTGCTCCAGTACACGCTCATCCGGGGCCGTCAGGCGCCCGATCATCAGGCCCACCAGCACGCCAAACAGCGCCAGGGAAAGCAGCATCCGCGGCCAGGCCTTCGAACGCAGGTCCGGTTCGAGGGTAGAATGCTCGTCATCTTCACGTTTGGAGCCGTGCATGTTTCACGTCATCCTTTTTCAACCAGAAATTCCGCCCAATACCGGCAACATCATCCGCCTGTGCGCCAACAGCGGTTGTGCCCTGCATCTGATCGAGCCAATCAGCTTCGAACTCGACGACAAGCGCCTGCGCCGGGCAGGGCTGGACTACCACGAGTATGCCACGCTCAAGCGCCACCAGAGCCTGGCTCAATGCCTGAAAAGCCTGGGCAACCCGCGCCTGTTCGCCTTCACCACCAAGGGTTCGCACCCTTTCGATGAGGTGGCTTATCAGCCAGGGGATGCATTTTTGTTCGGGCCTGAGAGCCGAGGCCTGCCGGCAGAAGTCCTGAATAGCCTGCCAGCGCAACAGCGCTTGCGCCTGCCGATGCGGCCAGGGTGCCGGAGCCTTAACCTGTCCAATACCGTGGCGGTGACCGTCTATGAAGCCTGGCGGCAGAATGGGTTTGCCGGGAGCTGACCGTTAGCCCGCGAACAGGCCGGCACAGGCATTAAAAAAGCGCTCCAAGGAGCGCTTTTTCGATACCGGCAGGATTACTGCACGGTAGGCGTTTCGCCAGTTTCCTGCATGCGCTGCAGCTCTTGAGCGTACAGGGCGTCGAAATTGACCGGCGACAGCATCAGGGCCGGGAACGAGCCGCGGGTCACCAGGCTGTCCAGGGTTTCACGGGCGTACGGGAACAGGATGTTCGGGCAGAACGCGCCGAGGGTGTGGCTCATCGACGAAGCGTCGAGGTTCTTGATCAGGAAGATACCGGCCTGCTGAACCTCAGCGATGAATGCGACTTCGTCACCGTTCTTCACGGTAACCGAAAGGGTCAGCACCACCTCGTGGAAGTCACCCTCCAGGGCCTTCTGCTTGGTGTTCAGGTCCAGGGCAACGCTCGGCTCCCAGGTCTGACGGAAGATCTGCGGGCTTTTCGGGGCTTCGAACGACAGGTCACGCACGTAGATGCGCTGCATGGAGAACTGCGGGCTGTTGTCTTCTGCAGCAGCGCCGTTGGTCTGTTGGTCAGTCATGGCAGATCCTTATCCTAATGGTTTTGAATGCAGGGCAAGTCAGGGCGCCAGCAGCGCGTCGAGCTTGCCGGCGCGCTCCAGGGCGTAAAGGTCATCGCATCCACCGACGTGGGTACTGCCGATCCAGATCTGCGGCACGGAGGTACGGCCCGCCTTCTGGCTCATTTCGGCACGCACCTGCGGCTTGCCGTCAACCTTGATTTCCTCGAAGGCCACGCCCTTGCTCTGGAGCAGGTGCTTGGCGCGCATGCAGTAGGGGCAATAGTCGCTGGAATAGACGATGACAGGCTTCATATCACTTCACCAAGGGCAGGTTATCGGCTTTCCAGCTGGAAACGCCACCGCTGAGCTTGGCGGCGGTGAAACCAGCCTTGATCAGCTCGCCGCAGACCGCGCCGGACTGCTGGCCCATCGCGTCGACGACGATCAGGGTCTTGGCCTTGTGTTTTTCCAGCTCGGTCATGCGGCTGGCAACTTTGTCCTGTGGAATGTTCAGCGCACCGACGATGTGGCCGGCCGAGTACTCCTTGGACGGGCGAATGTCGATGATCAGTGCCTGCTCGGCATTGACCAGCGCGGTCAGTTGGCCATTGCTCAGGCTCTGGCCACCACGGCGCAGTTCGTTGACGAGCAAGGCAACCAGCAGAATCACGAAGATCGCCACCAGGATGTAGTGATCTGTCGCGAATTGAATCAGGTGAGCAACCATCAGCGGTGTTCCAGGCGATTGAAAATGCCGGCCAGTATACACAGCCCCCCTGTGCCACCAAAGCCCGATGGGCCGGTGGTAAAGGTAGGTTCATGTTGCTGCAGGCCTGCGCCGGTCGGGTGGCAGGACGATTATTCGCCGCAGATGGCGCATTTGCCCTAAAATGCGTGTCTTTATCATCTTTGAACAACCGTGAGTTTGATTGATGACGAGCACGCCCAAACCCCTGGTCCTGATCATCCTGGATGGATTCGGCCATAGCGAAAGCCACGAATTCAACGCCATTTACGCCGCCAACACCCCGGTCTACGACCGTCTGCGCGCCACCCAGCCGCATGGCCTGATTTCCGGCTCCGGGATGGATGTCGGCTTGCCAGATGGGCAAATGGGCAACTCTGAAGTCGGCCACATGAACCTCGGCGCCGGGCGCGTCGTCTATCAGGACTTCACCCGCGTGACCAAGGCCATCCGCGATGGCGAATTCTTCGAAAACCCCGTGCTAAGTGGCGCGGTGGACAAGGCAGTCGGCGCCGGCAAGGCCGTGCATATCCTCGGCCTGCTGTCCGACGGTGGCGTGCACAGCCACCAGGACCACCTGGTCGCCATGGCCGAACTGGCCGCCCAGCGTGGCGCCGAGAACATCTACCTGCACGCCTTCCTCGACGGCCGCGATACCCCGCCACGCAGCGCGCAGTCGTCGATCGAACTGCTCGACGCGACTTTCGCCAAGCTCGGCAAGGGCCGCATCGCCAGCCTGATCGGCCGTTACTTTGCGATGGACCGGGATAACCGCTGGGACCGCGTCAGCGCGGCCTACAACCTGATCGTCGACAGCGTGGCCGACTACAGCGCCGACACCGCATTGGCAGGCCTGGAAGCGGCCTACGCCCGCGAGGAGAACGATGAATTCGTCAAGGCCACGCGCATCGGCGCACCGGTCAAGGTCGAAGACGGCGATGCGGTGATCTTCATGAACTTCCGCGCCGACCGTGCTCGTGAGCTGTCGCGTGCCTTCGTCGAACCGGACTTCAACGAGTTCCCACGGGCGCGCCTGCCAAAGATGGCCGCCTACATCGGCCTGACTCAGTACTCGGCCAAAATTGCCGCTCCGGCCGCCTTTGCACCGTCCAGCCTGGACAACGTGCTGGGTGAGTACCTGGCGAAAAACGGCAAGACTCAGCTGCGTATCGCCGAAACCGAGAAGTACGCACACGTCACGTTCTTCTTCTCCGGCGGCCGCGAAGAGCCATTCGAAGGCGAAGAGCGCATCCTGATCCCATCGCCGAAGGTTGCCACCTACGACCTGCAGCCGCAGATGAATGCGCCTGAAGTGACCGACCGCATCGTCGAAGCCATCGAGCAGCAGCGTTTCGACGTGATCGTGGCCAACTATGCCAACGGCGACATGGTCGGCCACACCGGTGTCTTCGACGCTGCAGTCAAGGCTGTCGAAGCCCTGGACACCTGTGTCGGGCGCATCGTTCAGGCGCTGGAGAAGGTCGGTGGCGAGGCCCTGATCACCGCCGACCACGGCAACGTCGAACAGATGGAAGACGCCTGCACAGGCCAGGCCCACACCGCGCACACCAGTGAGCCGGTGCCGTTCATCTATGTCGGCAAACGCAAGGTCAAGGTCCGCGAAGGCGGGGTACTGGCCGACGTGGCGCCAACCATGCTGAAGCTGCTGGGCCTGGAAAAACCGGCTGAAATGACCGGCACCTCGATCCTGCTCGACGCCTAACGCTGCCAGCTGCACGCGGCAAGATCAGGCCTGCCATTGCTCGCTTTTTCTTGCCGCAGGTAGCTTGGCGCTTGCCGCTGCTCCATACTAGGCCAGTCTTCATCCCTGGTACGCCGAACCCCATGCTACGCGCCCTGATCCCCTTAGCCCTGTCCTGCCTGCTCAGCCCGGCCTTCGCCGATGAGCGCGCACAGACCCAGCAGCAACTGGATGCCACCCGCCAGGACATTGCCGAGCTCAAAAAGACGCTAAGCAAGCTGCAGGAAGAAAAAGCCGGAGTGCAAAAAGACCTCAAGGCCACCGAAACCGACATCGGTAACCTGGAGAAGCAGGTGGAGGCCCTGCAACAAGAACTAAAAAAGACCGAGGGCGAGCTGGAGCGCCTTGATACCGAGAAAAAAAAACTCCAGAGCGCCCGCGTTGAACAGCAACGGCTGATCGCTATACAAGCTCGCTCGGCCTACCAGAACAACGGCCGCGAGGAATACCTCAAGTTACTGCTCAACCAGCAGAACCCTGAGAAGTTCGCCCGCACCCTGACTTACTACGACTATCTGAGCAAAGCCCGCCTGGACCAGCTCAAGGCCTTCAACGAAACCCTGCGCCAGTTGGCCAATGTCGAGCAGGACATCTCCCGCCAGCAGGAACAACTGTTGGCCCAGCGCGCCGACCTCGACACTCGCCGCCAGGCCCTGGACGCCGAACGCAGCAAGCGTCAGCAGGTGCTGGCCAAGCTCAACAACGACGTGAAAAGCGGCGACCAGAAACTGCAGGCCCGCCAGCAGGACCAGGCGGATCTGGCCAAAGTGCTCAAGACCATCGAAGAAACCCTGGCCCGCCAGGCCCGCGAAGCCGAGCAAGCGCGGCAGAAGGCCCTGCTCGCCCAGCAGGAGGCCGAGAAGCGCCGGCAGCAAGAAGCCTTGGCCGCACGGGCCGACAAAGACGATGCCGAGCCGCCGAAAAAGGCTCGCACCACCCTCGGCCCGATGGTTTCCAGTGATGGCGCCAGCTATGGCGGTGCATTTTCTGCTGCACGGGGAAAACTTCCTTGGCCAGTCAACGGTCGACTGCTGGCACGCTTTGGCGATGCCCGCGGCAATGATGCCCGAGCCAAGTGGGACGGGGTGATGATCAGCGCCAACCCCGGCACGCAAGTGCACGCCGTGCATGGCGGGCGAGTGGTGTTCGCCGACTGGTTGCGTGGCGCTGGACTTCTGGTCATTCTCGACCATGGCAATGGTTACCTGAGCCTGTACGGCCATAATCAGAGCCTGCTCAAGAGCGCCGGCGACATCGTCAAGGCCGGCGAAGCCATTTCCACCGTTGGCGACAGCGGTGGCCAGGACAGTGCAGGGTTGTACTTCGCCATCCGCCAGCAGGGCCGGCCGACCGACCCAGCACAATGGTGCCGCGGCTGACACACAACAAACGGTATAGCGCCAGGCGCCGCACCGATGCTCCCCAGGGAGCGCTTACAGGATCAGGAGTTCGTTCGACATGCTGCACTCGCCTCGCCTCACCCAGCTGGCCCTGACCATCGCCCTGGCGATCGGTGCGCCCCTGGCCTGCGCCGCGGAGCCGGCGAAAGCACCCGCCAAATCCGCCGCGATGCCCGTCACCGAGGTGACCGCCAAGGCCCCGCTGCCGCTGGAGGAGCTACGCACCTTCGCCGAGGTCATGGACCGCATCAAAGCCGCCTATGTCGAACCGGTGGACGACAAGACCCTGCTGGAAAATGCCATCAAAGGCATGCTCAGCAACCTCGACCCGCACTCGGCCTACCTTGGCCCTGAGGACTTCCAGGAGCTGCAGGAAAGCACCAGCGGTGAATTCGGCGGCCTTGGCATCGAGGTGGGCCAGGAAGATGGCATGATCAAAGTGGTGTCGCCAATCGACGACACCCCGGCTTCCCGCGCCGGGGTCCAGGCCGGTGACCTGATCGTCAAGATCAACGGCGCCCCCACCCGCGGCCAGACCATGACCGAAGCGGTCGACAAGATGCGTGGCAAGGTTGGCGACAAGATTACCCTGACCCTGGTGCGCGACGGCGGCAGCCCGTTCGATGTAACCCTTGCCCGCGCGGTCATTCAGGTCAAAAGCGTGAAAAGCCAACTGCTCGAAAGCGGCTATGGCTACATCCGCATCACCCAGTTCCAGGTCAAGACCGGCGATGAAGTCGGCAAAGCCCTGACCAAGCTGCGCAAGGACAACGGCAAGAAGCTGCGCGGGGTGATCCTCGACCTGCGCAACAACCCAGGTGGCGTGCTGCAGGCGGCCGTGGAAGTGGCCGACCACTTCCTCACCAAGGGCCTTATCGTCTACACCAAGGGCCGGATCGCCAACTCCGAGCTGCGCTTCTCTGCCGACCCGGCCGACGCCAGCGAAGGTGTTCCGCTGGTGGTGCTGATCAACGGTGGCAGCGCCTCGGCCTCGGAGATCGTCGCTGGCGCCCTGCAGGACCACAAGCGCGGCGTACTGATGGGCACCGACAGCTTCGGTAAGGGTTCGGTACAGACCGTACTGCCATTGGCCAACGATCGTGCGCTCAAGCTGACCACCGCGCTGTATTACACCCCCAACGGCCGCTCGATCCAGGCACAAGGTATCGTGCCCGATATCGAAGTTCGTCAGGCCAAGCTCACCGCCGATGCCAGCGACAATGACAACGACACCTTCAAGGAAGCCGACCTGCAGGGTCACCTGGGCAACGGCAACGGTGGCGCCGACCGCCCGACCGGCAGCAGCAAGGCCAAGCGCCAGGACCGCCCGCAGGACAGCGACTATCAGCTGAGCCAGGCGCTGAGCTTGCTCAAGGGCCTGAACATCACCAAGGGTGACTGACCCAACCCATGCGTTATCTGCTGTGTATTCTGTTCTGCCTGATGGCCGGTGCTGCGCAAGCGGCACCGGCCGGCAAGGCTTACCTGAGCATCATCATCGACGATCTGGGCCAGAACACCGAGCGTGACACCCGCACACTCGCCCTGCCAGGGCCGGTGACCATGGCGATCATGCCCGATACCCCGCATGCCACTGACTTCGCCCGCCAGGCCCACAAGGCCGGCAAGACGGTGATCCTGCACATGCCCATGGACCCAGCCACCGGGCCCTACGCCTGGCACCCAGGGATCGCCATCGAAGAGCTGGCGCGGCGCCTGGACGCGGCCTTAACCAAAGTGCCGTACGCTGCGGGTATCAACAACCATATGGGCAGCCGCATGACCGCCCAGCGCGAGCCAATGACTTGGTTGATGGGTGAACTGCAGCGCCGGCACCTGTTCTTCGTCGACAGCCGTACCAGCGCAGCTACGGTCGCCGCAGCCCAGGCGCAGGCCGAAGGCCTGGCCCATGTTTCACGGGATGTATTCCTCGACGACGTGCGCACCCCTGAAGCCATTGCCGCACAATTGCAGCAAGGCGTCGCCCTGGCGCACAAGCAAGGCTCGGCGGTACTGATCGGCCACCCATACCCGCAAACCCTGGCGGTACTCGAACAGCAACTGCCCCGCCTGAAAAGCCAGGGCATCGAGTTGGTAAGGCTGCAGCAGATGATCGCCGAGCGCGGTAATCAGGCCATGCCAGCCCATGGCAAGCATGGCCGTTACCAGAACCGCTGACCCGGTCAATCGAAAGGAATGATGCCCTCGACATCGTTCAGCCGCACCTCACCCCGGTAGATCGCCAGCAAGTCCTTGCCGGTGGCTGCCGCCTGAAGCTGCGCTTTGCGGCCCAGCTTGCGCTGCGACCAGAGCTTCAGATGGCCCTTGCTGAACTGCCGTGCGCCAGTTGTGGCCGTGGGGTAATGGAAATGCGCCTCCCACAAACCTTCGCCCTCCTGCTCGCCAGCCCTGACGCGTCGGCGAATCTCGTAGACATCCAGGTAGTCCTTCGCCGATAGCATGCGCCGCGGCCCGGCACGGTGAACGGTCACTTCCTGATGCTCGACCAAAAAGCGCAAACTTTTCGCCGTCGGGTGGAAGGTGACCAGGTACATCCCGGTCAGCAGAGCACGCTGGGTTGCCTGCAGCCTGGTCACTGCCTGGCTCAGGCTGTCGAACAGTTCGTCTTCAGGGGTCAGCCTGGGTAGCTTAGCCTGCGCTTCTTTGATCTTGTCGATATGCTCTTCCACGACCGTGGAGAGCCCGAGCGCTTCATCCGATTTGACATACAGGCGAGCCAGGGAAATCACCGAATCCACCTGATCCACCAGTGCCTGGGCACGTTGACGCGCGATGCGCGGGTCCTTGGGCGAGAAAGGTGGCAGTTCGCTGCCGCCTAATCCAGCGGCTTGCTCGACCCATTCTTCGCCCTGTTTATGAAACGTCTTGATGACGTTCTGGGTGCGGAAGTCTCGTTGCTGAACCACGGCAACGCCGTCGATCTCTACCTCTTCACCCAGAACGCTGCGGCCTCGGTTGGTCCTGACCACCTTGCGTCGGCCACCGCGCGGCGCATAAGTAGGGGGCTGCCGTGCGGGCGGCTGCTCAAGTTCTTTTTCCCGTACAGCCTCGGCCATATCCTTTTCCGCCAAGCTCTGAAGGCCCTCGAGCCTAAGCTTGTACTGCTGCAGACGATCTTGCCGGATAGCAGGGCCACCCAGGCTGGTCAGGTAGTCCGCCATGCCCCTGGCTTCTTCGTAAACCTCCAGAATGCCTGCCAGTACCTCGATCCTTTCAGCGGCCGAGAGCTCGCTTGCAGCCAGATCGCCATGGGCATTGCCCGCGCTGATCAAGGTCTCGCTGCCAAGGTAATCCAGGTATTGCTCCAAGGTGCGCTCGTCGACGTCCACCAACCGGTCGAGGCTGGCCTCAGCCAAATCGAGCAGCAGACGGAAATCCAGGTCGATAGCAGATAGCCGACGCCGCTCGATGGTTTCCTTGAGCTCCAAGTCCTTGTTGATCCTTGCGCCACTCGCTTCGTCCCTGTACAGGATCGAGCTATCGTTGAGGGTATCGACCAGTAACTTGTCCAAAACCCGGGAAATATCGACCAAGTCGGTTTCCCATTTGATGACATTCTCCAGCATCCCCAGGAAGTCTTTGTAGTGCTGTATTTCGCGCTCACCTTCGGGGCGTACGGCGATGTCCTTGGAAATATCATCCAAGCCCTCATCATTGATCATCTTGGCCATCTCGTTGTAGTAAACCGAGAGGTTCTGGATCAGTGCCTGACGAACGCTGCTGCGCTGTTCGCTGAGCGAGTCGAGCAGCGTTTTCTCGTCGATGCGCATGGCGTTCAGCCGCGCCAACACTTGATCATGCTCTATGCCATTCTCGACCACTGCCTTGAGTTCGTAGATGACCTTTTCGTTGAGCTTCTTGCGCAGGCGACGCGTCAGGTCCAGAAGGTTCTGGCTCAACTCGTCCAGCTCCGGCCGTGCTAGCAAGGCTTCGATCTGCTGGTCTTTTTGGATAAGCATTTCGCGATGCCCCTCCAGTTGCATACCCAGCCGGTTATTGTTCCTCGCCAAGTCTGCTTCGGTATGGCGCAGGCTTTCGAGCAGCTTCTGGTTTTCTTCTCGCATTGCCTTCAAGCGACTGCGCGGCATGCCGGCGCGCAACCGCAGGGCATGGTCGATTCGCCACTGACCATCGACCAACGCCACCCAGGGCCCCGCTCGCCCAGCCTGGTCTACGATACGAACCCCTTGGTCGGTAACGCGCGCGCCGTAAACATCGCCAGCCAATTGCACGTAATGCTGCCCATCGAGCGCGTAAAGGCCATGGTGCTCACCGCTTTCGATCATTTTCAGCCCACTGAGCGATTGGCGCACCCGCATGCTTTGCAGCGCCTTGCGTCGTTCGGCCGAGAGCACATTCAGGCCTTGGGCGCCACGCCAGGAAAAGTCCAGTCGCGTGGCCTGCTCTGCCAGGGCACCTGGTAAACCGACCTTGCCTTGGGCCGGCATGGATGCCTGAGCACGACTGGCCGGATGCACCCTCGGCCATTGCTCGGTGGCCGCAGCGGGCAGTACCGATGCCGTTGCTTGCGGTGCGCCTGGCAGGCGCAGATGCATCAAAGCCATGGATGCATTGAGCAGCAGATCCACCACGGCAGCAGAGCGCTGGAATGCATCGCTGCCACGCAACGCCGCCACATCGTTTTGCAAAGCCCCAAGAGCCTGCACCAACCATGCTACCGAAGCCACCGGGCCGCGCAGCCACAAGCTGACCAAATCGAACAACAGCCAGGCGCCCTGGGTGAGAATGGCCCAACGGCTTTCCTGGTTGGAAACCGTCTGGCGGTCGGCCAGCTCCACCAGCAGGTCCCGGTTGGCCTGGTACAGCTGAGCATCGACATCCCGCTGCCAGAACTGGGCTTCGAAAGAGGCAGGCTTGACCCGCGCAGGCAACACTGAGGTATCGAAAATTGGCTTGAGCAAATGAGGCTCAAGGAAACCACCCCAGTCATAGACACGACGAGCTTGCGGGCTCAGCCAGTCAAGGACGCTGGTTTGCAGCGCACCGGCCTGGCCTATCGCCGCCATCATCGCCTCGATGCTGGGGTACTCGGTGAGCGCCACATCGCCGTATAACGGGCGATACAGCAGCACACAGGCAGGCTGCGTGGAAAACAGCACGTACATGCCAGTTGCCTGGTCGCTGGCCGGCGCCGTAGCTTCGCGCTTGAACGCCAGTGGCATCAGCATCTGCGCAGGTAATTGGGGGTCAACCACACCCCGGCAGTAGTCGACAACGCACTGCAGGCCAGCTTCGCTGAGGTCATTGGCCAAGCGGGCCGAAAGCGCACTGAACAACAGCGAGCAGCGCCACTCACGCCCGAACCGGGCCACCCGCTGTGGGCGCTGTTCGGGGTCATCCAGGCATTGAGCGACATACGCCGGGTAGTGACCACCAATGTCGACCTTTTGCACCAGGGCCTGCACATAGGCTGGGTTCATCCAGTCCATGATCAACTGCCCTTGGCGGTGGTGCACAGCGCTGAGCACTGCGCCTTGCAAAGCGCTGAGGTTGCCAATGGCGAACTCGGTCAAGCTCAGGCGCCGATGCTCCACACTGCCGCCACCCACGCCTGCGCCAGCACCGCCCGGCGTGCCGCGGGCGATGGTCAGGGTCAATTCAAGGTCGTCGGGGAAGTAGTTGGCGTCATCGGGATGGTCGGCCAGCAACTGCGCCCGCAGCTGCTGGCGTGTGTAGGCGTGCAGGTCCAGCACCCCCTCCAGGGCGCCGATACCATCGGACTGTGCTTGGGCCAGGGCTAGGTCGAACAATGCGCACTGGCAAGCGAAGCTATCGGCCGCCGCTGCATGCAGAAAGCGCGGTGGCAGTAGGGTGCTGGCGCGTGGTTCGATCAACCGATAGCCATCGACAAAGTAGCGCGATGGATCGCACAGGCCAGCGAAACACTGCTCAAGCGCGTCAACGTCAGCTAGTTGCCAATAGCGCACGCGGGTCACAGGCTCAAGCAGCGCCTCAAGCATCAGCGCGCTCAACTGGGCGAAAGCATCGCCCTCCAATTCAAAGCGGTCCCAAACGAAACCCTCGAATGCATGCCGCTGGGCGAACGTATCCTGTAGGGCCAAGGCGAACTCGTCCAGCGAATCGAACGCACGGATCACACTGCACGGCGCGCACCACAGCAGTACCTTGCGCGCATCGCTTTCCCCCATGATCAGCAAATTAGGCAACAGGCAGCGATAGCTCTGGCCGCCTCGGCTCAGTCGTACCTGTACCACGCTCACACTGGGCGATCGCTGGCCGCCCTGAAGCGCACCGTGGATGTAGCTCTGCTGCTCGGCATCCAGGTTCTGCATAGGCAGGTTGGCCAACCAGGCGGCTTTGATCGTCTGTTGCAGCCACAGGTCACGGCTGACACCGCTGACGCCCAGCGCTTGCCAGTAGTCGGCTTGCGCCTGGCAAAACTGCTCGGGCAACAGCAGCAACAGATCGTTGAGCGCGGCGGTCAGCGCTTGGGGCCTGACCACATCGTCATCGGAGCTCTGGAATGGGTCAGGGTTGGCATAGAAACGGTAGGGGACTTGCAGGCTGAGGCGGTAGTCCAGGCCGGCCACCCAGGGAAAATCCAGCACACGACGCGTCAGTAGCGCTTGCAGGACGTAGTCGACAAAAGGCTGGTGGCTCCAGGTGCCATCGACTTGCGGAATCATCAAATACAGCGCTTGAGCAGAGGTCAGTTCAGGCCGGTAGTGGGCAATGGCCGGGTACTGTGCGATCAGCACCTGCATCAGTTGCTGGCCCGCGACCTGGCGCAGAGTCGGGCGGCTAGCGAAGTGCGCGGCCACAGCATGTTTGTCATCGTTCAGGGGGGGCATGGGCGCTTGTCTCCAGGTTGAGAATAGCCTGGAACCCTATAGAGCCAGCCTGACCGGCCAGGCCTAAATATTGCTCGCAACGACTGACCGCTGAGGGCGATCAGGCCCGCTCGTCAGAACCGGGCCTGCACCTTCGGTCAACTATCAGTTCAACGCAATGATGCCCTGCACATCGGCCTGCTCTAGCCGCCCACGATGTACGCGCTGGCCGCTCACAGACTCGAATTGCCGCCCCATCTGGCGCTGGCTCCAACGCTTGAGATGGGCGTAAGTGAAGTCGGCCAGGTTCGCGGTTTGCGACGGCAAATGGAAGTGCGCAGCCCACAGCGGTCGCCCTTTACTGGCGCCTGGGGCGTTCAGGCGCATGATCTTGAACTCGTCGAACGGGCTGGTATTGGCAGAAACCTCGCGGCGCACGTACTCAACCTTGATCAAGCGCTGCTCGTGCAGGAAGCGCAAGGCTTTGGCGGTGGGGTACGGGGTTTTGCTGAACAGCGTGGTCAACTGTTCGACCCGGTAGGCGCGCAGCGCAATCAGCGCTTGGCTCAGCGGTGCTGTCGCCGCGCTTTGCGCACCCAGCTCGGCGAAGCTTGCCAAGGCAGTTTCCAGCATATTCACCTGGTCACTGAGCAGGCGATCGAGCAACCCGCCACTGACATCTTCCAGTACATAAGCCTGGGCGGCGACGAGCACCTCCTGGTGGTCCAGCAGCAACGCCTTGACCTGGGCGTCGACATCCACTGCTGGGCCTGGCTGCGCCCGAGCAGGAGCTGGCTTGGCAACACGCTCGACCCAGGCATCCCCCTGGCGCTCGAACACCTGCAGGATTTTATCGCTGATCGACTGACGCACCTGCAGGACGACTTGCCCTTGATCCTCGACCTGCGTGGCAATCAGCAACTGGCCATCGCGGTTGCGAATCACCTGCTGCGGCTGCTGGGTGACAGGGTACGGCACCCGCCCTGAAGCGGTCGGCTTGCCGTCCTGCTCAGCCATGGCATCGACCAAACGGCGCCCGGCGTCTTCCTTGAGCAGGATCATCTGCGCCCGGTAGCGCCGCAACATCACCGGGTCCAGCAATACACCGGCCTGGGGTTCGATGTGCAGGGTGTGCACGATTGCGGCGGTGTATTCATCCCAGGCCTCCTGCAAAATGCTGATCCGATCCGAGGCCGACAGGTTGGCCATCAGTGAGTCGCCGTGTGCCGACGACGCGCGGTTCAGAGCCGGGTTCATCAACCCATTCTGGAACCGCAGCAGGCGCCGGGGCATGGCTTTGGACTCCAGGCGCAAAGCGGCCTCGGCAAGGTTCAACGCGTGCTGGAAACGCAAGTCGATGGTGGTGAAGCGCCGGCTTTTGATCAACTGCGCCACGCTGCGCGGAGTGGTCGAGACGCTGATGTCCAAGGTGTCCGGCGCATCGCGCAACAGCACGTCGAGCTCGCCGTGAAGGGCCAGTATCCGTTCATTGAGTTCGATGTGGGGAATGAGTTCTGCGCGGAACTGCTGGTATTGCTCGGCCATTTCATGCAGGTATTTGCCACTGAACTGCCGACGTCTCTGGCTGATATAGCTGTAGTCGGCCAGCAGGTACAGTTCGCCGAGGGCGAAGTCAGCGTTGCGAATCGTCGACTGCAGCAGCAGCTTGAGCTGACGCTCCAGTACATCGCCCATTTCATGGGGGCGATAACGGCCATACTTGGGTTCGAGCATCACCTTCAACTGGGCGATTTGCTTGCGGTCCAGGGCGATGACCGCTTCCAGCGTAGCCACGACTTCGTGGCGTTTTGCCTTCACTTGCGCATCCAGTTCGCTCAGGCGTGCCTGGTAGCGGCTTATCAGGTGGTCGGAGGCGGCACGATCGAAACCGCCCTCCCCTGCGGCCTCAGCGTCCTGGCGCCGCGTTTGCTCCGTGGCTTCAAGCGCAGCCAACTGCGCCCGCTTGCGTTGTAGCGCCTGCACCTCGTCAAGAGCCGTTTGAAACAGGTTGGCAGCCTGGTTGGACTCATGGCTTAACCGATTGACCTGTGCGAGCATCCTGCTGAACTGCGTCTGCAGTGACGCCTTGGGCATGCCGCCGCGCAAGCGTAGGCGGGTATCGACCCGCCATGCGCCGCCTTGATAGAGAAGGTACGGGCCATGTCCACCGGCTGGATCAACCACGCGGATACCGTCGCGCGTAGCAGTCACGGGAAATACCTCACCAAGCATCGAGATGTAGTCTTGGCCTGCGACCTGATAAATACCCGTTGCCTGCGGTTGCTCCCCGTCCAGTGCGATTTTGGCGCGCATGGCCATCAGGGCCTGGCGCCGCTGGGTTGGCAAATCGTTGAAACCCTGGTTGCCACGCCAACTGAAATCTATCTGCGCCGTGCCCTCCAGCGGCGGCACCGGCCATGGCAGCGGCCCAGGGGTCGTCACCTTGCCTTGGCTAGGCACAACGTAGAAGCCCTGGTAGCGGCCATCCTGGGCTGGCAACTGTGTGAATGCCGCTGCTTTTGGTAGCGGCTGGGGGTCGCTCGCTGCGGCGCTGGGCAGATGGGCATGCAGCAGGGTCATGCCAGCAGTGATGATCAGGTCGACGGTTGCCGCCTGACGAGCGAAATCGTCGCCTTGGGTCAATGCCTCCAGCTCTGCGTCCAACGCGCTGAGGCTCTGTACTAGCCAAGACACCGAGGCCACAGGGCCGCGCAGCGCCAGGCTGACCACATCGAACAATAGCCAGGCGCCGCGGCTAAGCAGCGCCCACCGGCTTTCGGCGGTGGACGTGCTTTGCAAATCGGCCAATGCAATACGCAACTCCTGGTTGGCGGCATACAGTTTTTCATCCACACCCGTGGCCCACAGCAACGTTGCCAGTTGGGCAGGCGCGGGTTTTTCCGGCAGGTTGTAGGGGTCGATGCCGATGCTGCTGATGTGCGGCTCACCGATGCCGCCGTGGTCATAAATTGGGCGCGCCGCCGGATCCATCCACGCCACCATGCTCTGCTGCAGCTCGGGCGAAGCGCGGATCGCCACCAGCATGGCATCCAGGCTGGGGTACTCGAGCAGCGTATCCTTGGCATAGAGCGGGCGGTACAACAACACCCGCGAGGGCTGCGCGCAAATCAGCACGTACATCCCTTGAACACCATCAGATTGGCTAGCCTCGGGACGGCGCTTGAAAGCCAGGGGCATCAGCACGCTGCTGGGTGACGGCTGGCCCTGGCGGCCATGGCAAAAGTCGACCACACCCTGCAGACCGAACTCCGTGACCTTGCCATCGAGCTTGGCAGCAAGGGCACTGAACAGCAGGCCCTGGCGCCACTCGCGGGCGAAGTAGTGGGTGCGCTGCGGCCGGCTGGCCAGGTCGCCCAGGGCAGTTGCCACGTAGTGTGGGTACTGGCCACCGATGTCGACCCGCTGAACCAGGCCCTTGAGGTAATCCACGCTCAGCCAAGGCATGATCAACTGCCCGGTACGGTGCCGGATGCCGGTGATCACCGCCGTACTCAGGGAGCTCAGATTACCGATGGCGAATGCCGTGAGGGTCACCTCCCCCCTGTGGACCAGCGGTTCGCCGCCACCTGCCCCGCTTGCAGCGCCTCCCGCAATGCCCTGGGCCGAGGCAAGCGAAAGCAGCAGGTCGTCGGGAAAGTAGTTCGCCTCCACCGGGTAGTCGGCCAGCAACTGCTCACGCAAACGCTCACGTGCAAAGGTGTGTAGATCCTGCACGCCATCGAGCGCCGAGCCCCCCTCTGACTGCGCCTGTGCCAGCGCCATGCCCAGCAGCGCCTGCTGAGCCGCGAAACTGTCGCTGGCCGAAGCGCCGAGCAAGCCCAAAGGCAGCTTGGCCTGCAGGCCATCGTCGTCGAAATAACCGGCAACCAGCCACTGCGCAGGGTCGCTCAATTGTGCGAACAGAACCTGCATCTGCGCCACATCAAGGCCATGCAGGCGTAATTGCGTGATCTGCTCGCACATCAGGGTCAACAGCAGCGCCGTGAGCTGGGCGAATACATTGCCCTCCAGGCCATGACGGTCCCAACTCAGGCCCTCGAAACCATAGTCCAGCGCCAAGGTGTCGCGTAAGGCCAGACCGAAGGCATCCAGCGATGCGAAGGCCGTGACCTGGCTCGACGGCCTGTACCACAGCACTACCTGTTCCTCATCCCAGTCACCGACCAGCAGCAAACCCGGTTGCACCAGCGACACCGCCTGCTCATCCCACATCAGGTTGGCCTGCACCGCAAACACTGCCGGCTGCCCGATACCACCTTCGATCAGCGCGCGCACACACGCCTGCGCTTTGGTATCGAGCCCTTGGCGGGGAAGGTTGCTGAGCAGCGCCATCTTCAGCAGCCATTGCAACCACTTGTCGCGGTTATTACTGGCGTTGCCCTGGCCCTGCCAGTAAGCAACCTGGGCATGGCAGAAGTGTTCGGGCAAATCCACCAGCAGTTGGTTGAAGGCATCGGTCACGCCGCTCAGGCGGCGGGTATCGAACTCGCTATCGGCACCGGCGAAGCGGTGGGTCGCGGCCAGCGCAAGGTTATGGTGACGCCCGTCGAGCGCCTCCAGGTTCATCGGCTGGTCCGCCACCATCGCCTGGAGCACCCGATCGACCAAAGGCTCAGTGGTGTAGTGCCGGGTGCCCAGCACAGGGCTGTCGAGCATCAGTGGCTCGGCATCGGTCAGTGCTGGAGTGACGTAAGCCAGCCAAGGCAGCTTTTCGAGCAACAGGTTCAGCACCTGGGTACTGACCACCTGGCGCAGGGTCGGCCTGCCGACGAACTGCCGGGCCACAGCGTCTTTGAAATCGAACAGCGTTGTCGAAGGTGTAGTCATGGTGAGCGCTTCTTGGTGGGTGGGCCGCCACCATGCCGTCACGCCCAAGCCCGCTTGGCTGTACATATTGCGACTGCGCACAAACGAAAAGGGCCTGATGCTTTCGCACCAGGCCCCTGCTCGCTGCGGCTCAGCGATCAGCTATAGACACGCCCCAACAACTGGCGGTGGCTTTCGAACTGATCGAGCACGTCACGCACGATCTGCTCCGGCGCAAAGCCCATCAGGTCATACTCCTGGCTGCCATCGTGCAGGTACACCTCGGCCCGGTAGAAGCGCTGACGCACCTGGGGCTCGCCCTCCACCGGTGCCTCGCTTGGCGCCGCCAGGTAGCCATCGAGGCTCACTTCGTAAACGAACGGGTTGCCCTCCTCCATCATCACCCGCAGGCCCATCATGCTGCGCGACTGGCCAACACGGGTTTCCACTTCAAAACCCAGGGTCTGCAACTGAACGGCGGCTTCTTTGAGCGCCGGGCTGACCTGTTTGTCCATGAACCGCTGCACCACGGCCTGGGTCGGCTGCAGGTCGAGCTGGGTCAGCCGCTCACTGAAGCCGCGGCGGCCACGGGCAGCCAGCTCGGCGCGTTCGCCTTCGACGGCAACGTCGTGCTTCATGGCTTTGTACAGGCCGAACATGAACAGCACCAACACCACCGAGAACGGCAGCCCTGCCAGTACCACCATGGTCTGCATGGCTTCGAAGTTACCGGCGAACAGCAGGCCGATGGTGACCAGGGTAATGACCACCGACCAGAACACCACCATCCAATGTGGGGCATCTTCGTCGACCTTGCCGCCTTTGCACGACAGGTTGGCCATCATCACCGCACCGGAGTCGGCGGGGGTGAGGAACAGCACAAAGCCCACGAACACTGCCACACCGATGACGATCTTGGCTGCCGGGAAGTACTCCAACAGCTGGTAGATCGACATCGAAGGCTGCTCCAGCGCCGTCTTGCCGAGCTCGACAGCGCCGTGGTTGATCACCAGGTCCAAAGCGGTATTGCCGAAGATCGACAGCCAGGCCAAGGTGAAGCCCAGTGGGATCAGCAGCACCCCGCTGACCAGCTGGCGCACGGTGCGGCCCTTGGAGATACGGGCGATGAACATGCCGACGAATGGACCCCAGGAGATCCACCAGGCCCAGTAGAACACCGTCCACAGGCCCAACCAGCGCTCGGACTGGCCGTTCTCGCCTTCATACACGTACAGGTCGAAGGTCTTGAGCACGATGCCATTGAGGTAGTCCCCGACGTTCTGCACGAAACCGTTGAACAGATGCAGGGTGTTGCCGGCCAGCAGTACGAAGATCAACAGGCCGCTGAACAGCAGGATATTCAGGTTGGACAGGCGGCGGATGCCGTTTTCCACGCCGGACACTGCGGCCACGGTTGCCACGCCAGCCATCACCAGGATCACCACCAACAGGTTGGTTTTGCTGTGGTCCATGCCAAACAGGTATTCAAGCCCAGAGGCCACCTGCATTGCACCGATCCCCAGGTTGGTGACCAGGCCCAGCAAGGTGACGAACATACCGAAGATGTCCACGGCATTGCCCGCAGCGCCTTTGACCCAACGCTCACCGACCAGCGGGTACAGGGCCGAACGCAGCGCCAGCGGCTGGTTATGGCGGTAGGCGAAGTAACCCACGGCCAGGCCCACCAGCGCATAGATTGCCCAGCCATGCAGCCCCCAGTGCAGGAAGGTCAGTTGCAGGCCCTGGCGTGCGGCCTCAAGGGTGGCAGGGGTGCCTTGCGGTGGGTTGAAGTAGTGGTCCAGTGGCTCGGAAGCACCGAAGTACAACAGCGAGATACCGATGCCGGAAGAAAACAACATGCCGGCCCAGGCACCGTAGCTGAAATCGGGCTGGTCATCCTTGCCGCCCAGCTTGAGCTTGCCGTAATCGGAGAAGGCCAGGTAAACCACGAACAGCAGGTAACCGCAGATCACCAGCATGTAGTACCAGCCGAAGGTGCGCGTAAGCCATGTCTGGGCGACGCCCAGCACACGGCCAGCGGTTTCGGGTACAGCGATCAGCAAGGCAGTCAAAACGAGAATCATCAGCGCGGAGGTGAAGAACACCACGCGGTTGACCCGTACCCTCTCGGCGGGGGGCTTGGTAAGGGAGGCAGAACTCATTGCACGAATGCTCCGGGCAGTGCGGCTGTGGAGGCTAATCAGTCTTTCCCGAGCAATTGGTGGAATATCCCCACTGCATCAGGTGTTATAAAAGCAACTTGGAAACCGCGATCCCGAGTCGATACGTTGCAAAAAACAGACAGGCGGCCTGTTGAAAACTGCTGCATCACCGCTTAGGTGCGCGCATTGGTCACAGACCACCCCGCCCGCTCCTAGGGCCTGTCGCAGGGCCAGTGACCGTACGGCAGAATCTGAATTTCGCATCGCCCATGCCCGTCAACGCCTTGTATTCCGGGGGTTTTCGCGATTTCCTGGGGTGTCAATTCGCGCCTCACCGATCGCTTTGAACAGTGTCAATGGCACAAATTGTCGCAGAGCTTATTCTTTATTGATTGAACGTTCAATCAAAACAAAATAGACTGGTCTTCGCCGAGTCAGCCGTCTGTCGTCTGCTGGCAGGACCTGAGGAGATAGCAAGATGCCCAAGGTCGGTATGCAACCCATCCGCCGTCAGCAGTTGATCGAAGCCACGTTGCAGGCGGTCGATCAGGTCGGACTGGGGGACGCCAGCATTGCGCTGATTGCCCGTTTGGCCGGCGTGTCGAACGGCATCATCAGTCACTACTTTCGGGACAAGAACGGCCTGATCGCAGCGACGATGGGTTACATCATGAACATGCTCAACGAAGGCGTAAGAGCACGTCGCCAGGCCCTGATCGACGACAGCCCGCGAGCCCACCTGAAGGTGATCATCGAGGGCAACTTCGATGCCAGCCAGGTGAACGGCCCGGCGATGAAAACCTGGTTGGCCTTCTGGGCTTCCAGCATGCACCAGCCCGATTTGCACAGGTTGCAGCGAATTAACGACCACCGTCTGTACTCCAACCTGTGTTGCCAGTTCCGCCGCGCCCTGCCGCTTTACCATGCGCGCAAGGCAGCCCGCGGCCTGGCGGCCTTGATCGATGGCTTGTGGCTGCGTGGCGCGCTGTCGGGTGATGCATTCGACACCGACCAGGCAATACGGATTGCCAACGAATACATGGATCTACAACTGGCTAAACAGCACACCCTGGGCACAACCGACCAGGTGGCTGACCAAGCACGCACGGCGCTTGCCACACCGGCAGGAGCGTGACGCGCAGCCAATCACACACTGCACTTGCGAGGACACTATGGCCCGTTTCGGAACGCAAAAACTCTACATTGATGGTGCTTACGTCGACGCTGGCAGCGATGCCACCTTCGAAGCCATCAACCCGGCCACCGGCGAAGTCCTCGCCCACGTGCAGCGCGCCACCGAGGCTGACGTCGAGAAGGCCGTGCAAAGCGCCGAGCGCGGCCAGAAGGTCTGGGCTGCGATGACCGCCATGCAGCGTTCGCGCATTCTGCGCCGTGCCGTCGACATCCTGCGCGAGCGCAATGACGAGCTGGCCATGCTGGAAACCCTGGACACCGGCAAGTCGTACTCCGAAACCCGCTACGTCGACATCGTCACCGGCGCCGATGTGCTGGAGTACTACGCAGGCCTGGTGCCGGCCATCGAGGGCGAGCAGATCCCGCTGCGCGAGTCGTCTTTCGTGTACACCCGTCGCGAGCCGCTGGGCGTGACCGCCGGTATCGGCGCGTGGAACTACCCGATCCAGATCGCGCTGTGGAAATCCGCACCCGCGCTGGCCGCCGGCAACGCAATGATCTTCAAGCCGTCGGAAGTCACCTCCCTGACCACGCTGAAACTGGCCGAAATCTACACCGAAGCCGGCCTGCCCAATGGCGTGTTCAACGTGCTGACCGGCAGCGGCCGCGAAGTGGGCACCTGGCTGACCGAGCACCCACGCATCGAGAAAATTTCCTTCACCGGCGGCACCACCACCGGTAAAAAGGTCATGGCCAGCGCCTCGAGCTCGTCGCTCAAGGAAGTCACCATGGAACTGGGCGGCAAGTCGCCGCTGATCATCTGCGCTGACGCCGACCTGGACAAGGCCGCCGACATCGCCATGATGGCCAACTTCTACAGCTCGGGGCAGGTCTGCACCAACGGCACCCGCGTGTTCGTCCCAGCCGAAATGAAAGCGGCCTTCGAAGCCAAGATCGTCGAGCGCGTTGCCCGCATTCGCGTTGGCAACCCGGAAGACGAAAACACCAACTTCGGCCCCCTGGTCAGCTTCCAGCACATGGAAAGCGTGCTGGGCTACATCGCCAAGGGCAAAGAAGAAGGTGCCCGCGTGCTGTGCGGTGGCGAGCGTCTGACTGAGGGTGAATTCGCCAAGGGCGCCTTCGTGGCCCCGACCGTGTTCACCGATTGCCGCGACGACATGACCATCGTCAAGGAAGAGATCTTTGGCCCGGTGATGAGCATCCTCACCTACGAAAGCGAAGAAGAAGTCATCCGCCGTGCCAACGACACCGACTTCGGCCTGGCCGCCGGTGTCTGCACCAACGATATCTCCCGCGCCCACCGCATCATCCACCAGCTCGAAGCCGGTATCTGCTGGATCAACGCGTGGGGTGAATCGCCAGCCGAGATGCCGGTTGGCGGCTACAAGCAGTCGGGCGTAGGCCGTGAGAACGGCGTCAGCTCGCTGGCTCAATACACTCGCATCAAGTCGGTGCAGGTCGAGCTGGGTGGCTACACCTCGGTTTTCTAAACCTGTCTAGCCACGCCCGTGCCTCTGGGCACGGGCGCTCCCGCTCCCCGATCACCGCCAACACGAGGGTACGTTCATGTCCCAAGAATTCGATTACATCATCGTCGGTGCAGGTTCGGCCGGTAACACCCTGGCTACCCGCCTGACCGAAGACGCCGGTGTCAGCGTATTGCTGCTGGAAGCCGGTGGCCCCGACTACCGCTTCGACTTCCGCACCCAGATGCCCGCTGCCTTGGCCTTCCCGCTGCAGGGCCGCCGCTATAACTGGGCCTACGAGACCGACCCAGAGCCGCACATGGATGGCCGCCGCATGGAATGTGGCCGCGGCAAGGGCCTGGGTGGTTCGTCGCTGATCAACGGCATGTGCTACATCCGCGGCAACGCCATGGACTTCGACGGCTGGGCAGAACTGCCAGGCCTTGAAGACTGGACCTACCTGGACTGCCTGCCGTATTTCCGCAAAGCCGAAACCCGTGACATCGGCCCGAACGACTACCACGGTGGCGACGGCCCGCTCAGCGTGGCTACGCCCAAGCCGGGCAACAACCCGCTGTTCAACGCCATGGTCGAAGCCGGCGTGCAGGCCGGCTACCCGCGTACCGAAGACCTCAACGGCTACCAGCAAGAGGGCTTCGGCCCGATGGACCGCTCGGTGACCAAGAACGGCCGCCGTTCCAGCACCGCTCGCGGCTACCTGGACCAGGCCAAAAAGCGCCCGAACCTGACCATCGTCACCCACGCCCTGAGCGACCGCGTACTGTTCGAAGGCAAGCGTGCCGTAGGCGTGAGCTACCTGGTCGGCGACAGCGAAGAACGCGTGGAGGCCCGCGCCCGCAAGGAAGTGATCGTCAGCTCCGGCGCGATTGCTTCGCCGCAATTGCTGCAGCGTTCCGGTGTTGGCCCACGCGCCCTGCTCGAAAGCCTCGACATTCCCGTGGTGCATGACCTGCCAGGGGTTGGCGAGAACCTGCAGGACCACCTTGAGCTGTACCTGCAGTACGCCTGCACCCAGCCGGTTTCGCTGTACCCATCGCTGCTGTGGTGGAACCAGCCGGCGATCGGTGCCGAGTGGCTGTTCAACGGGACTGGCATCGGCGCCAGCAACCAGTTCGAGGCCGGCGGTTTCATCCGCAGCCGTCCTGAGTTCAAGTGGCCGAACATCCAGTACCACTTCCTGCCGGTGGCCATCAATTACAACGGTTCCAACGGTGTGAAGGAACACGGCTTCCAGGCCCACATGGGTTCGATGCGCTCGCCCGCCCGCGGTCGCGTTCAGGCCAAGTCCAAAGACCCGCGCCAGCACCCAAGCATCCTGTTCAACTACATGTCCACCGAGCAGGACTGGCAGGAGTTCCGCGACGGCATCCGCCTGACCCGCGAAATCATGGCCCAGCCAGCGCTGGACCCGTACCGTGGCCGCGAAATCAGCCCGGGCGCGCACGTGCAGACCGATGAAGAGCTGGACAAATTCATCCGCGAGCACGCCGAAACCGCCTTCCACCCATCCTGCTCGTGCAAGATGGGCACCGACGACATGGCGGTAGTTGACGGTGAAGGCCGAGTGCACGGTATGCAGGGCCTGCGCGTGGTCGATGCCTCGATCATGCCGCTGATCATCACCGGTAACCTCAACGCGACCACGATCATGATCGCCGAGAAAATCTCCGACAAGATCCGTGGCCGCAAGCCGCTGCCGCGCAGCACTGCCAAGTACTATGTGGCAGGCGATGCACCGGTCAAGGGCAAACCAATGCGTGAAGTGAAGCAGGCTTGACCCTGACGCCAGTCAGCCAGGCCAATTGAGGCTGCTGCGGGTGAGTCCGCTCCCACACCGTATCTGTAGGAGCGGCTTTAACCGCGAAAGCGCTCATTAGGCAACTCAAATAGAAGGCACCCTCGCGGTGCCTTTTTTTCATCTGCAGAAACGCTTTACAGGCTGCCAATTCATCAGGTTAGAATCGATTGGCACGCGACTTGCCAGTCAAGTCTTTCCCCGCACCGCCCCCCGGAGTACTGCCTTTGGATGCCAGCACCATCAACAGCCTGTTTCTGATCGGCGCATTGCTGGTGGGTGCAAGTATCCTGGTCAGCTCGCTGTCGTCGCGACTGGGCATTCCGATTCTGGTCATCATCCTCGCTGTAGGCATGATCGCTGGCGTGGATGGTGGCGGCATCATCTTCAACAACTACCCAACCGCGTACCTGGTGGGCAACCTGGCACTGGCCGTGATTCTGCTCGACGGCGGCCTGCGCACACGGGTGGCGAGTTTTCGTGTAGCCCTGTGGCCAGCGCTGTCCCTGGCCACGGTCGGGGTGATGATCACCACGGCGCTGACCGGCATGGTCGCCGCCTGGCTGTTCGATCTGAGCCTGATCCAGGGCCTGCTGATCGGCGCCATCGTCGGCTCGACCGACGCCGCCGCGGTGTTTTCGCTACTGGGCGGCAAAGGCTTGAACGAACGGGTTACCGCCACTCTGGAAATCGAGTCGGGCAGCAACGACCCGATGGCGGTATTCCTCACTGTCACCCTGATCGACATGATCGCCAGCGGCCAGACCGGCCTGCACTGGAGCCTGCTGGGCCACTTGCTGCGCGAATTCGGCATCGGTGGCCTGATCGGCCTGGGTGGGGGCTGGCTGATGCTGCAATTGGTCAACCGCATCAACCTGGCCGGCGGCCTATACCCGATTCTGGTCATCGCTGGGGGGCTTGTGGTGTTCTCGCTGACCAATGCCCTGCACGGCAGCGGGTTCCTGGCCGTTTATCTGTGCGGCCTGGTGCTGGGCAACAGGCCTATCCGCAGCCGCCACGGTATCTTGCACATGCTTGACGGCATGGCCTGGCTGGCCCAGATCGGCATGTTCCTGGTGCTGGGGCTGCTGGTTACGCCCCACGACTTGCTGCCGATCGCTCTGCCGGCACTGGGCCTGGCGCTGTGGATGATCCTGGTGGCACGGCCGCTGTCGGTGGTCGCCGCCCTGTTGCCGTTCAAGGCCTTCCACGGCCGCGAAAAAGCCTTCATCTCCTGGGTCGGCCTGCGGGGTGCGGTGCCGATCATCCTGGCGGTATTCCCGCTGATGGCGGGCCTACCGGACGCACAGTTGTTCTTCAACCTGGCGTTCTTCATCGTGCTGGTATCACTGCTGGTGCAAGGCACAAGCCTGCCCTGGATGGCAAAGCTGCTGAAAGTCACCGTGCCGCCAGACCCTGCCCCGATCTCCCGCTCGGCCCTGGAGGTGCATGTCACCAGCGAGTGGGAGCTGTTCGTCTACCGTTTGGGCGCGGAGAAATGGTGCATCGGCGCCGCCCTGCGCGAGCTGAAAATGCCCGAAGGCACGCGTATCGCTGCGCTGTTCCGTGGCGAGCAACTGCTGCACCCTTCCGGCAGTACCGTGTTGGAAGTCGGCGACATGCTTTGCGTGATCGGCCACGAGCACAATCTTCCGGCTTTGGGCAAACTGTTCAGCCAGGCACCCCAACGTGGTTTGGATCTGCGTTTCTTCGGCGACTTCGTGCTCGAAGGCGATGCCGAGTTGGGTGCGGTAGCCGCCCTGTACGGCCTGAAACTCGACGGTCTGGACGTGAAAATGCCGCTGGCGCAGTTCATCCGACAAAAGGTCGGGGGCGCTCCAGTAGTAGGCGACCAGGTGGAATGGCACGGCACGATCTGGACCGTGGCGACCATGGACGGGAACAAGATCCAGAAAGTCGGCGTCAGATTCCCCGAGGGAACGCGACCCGGACCAGGATTGTTCCTCTAAACTGCGTGTTAGCCTGATCCATAAGTAGTCTGCCTATGTCCTTGCGTGTGTACCTTCGCGCGGCCCTGCTTGGGTTGTGCCTTTCCCTTTCGTTCGCGGCCACCGCGGCAGAAGCCCCAACCACCGCCAGCATTCAGAACAGCCTCGACAAAATCGCCGAGCGCAAGCTGCCCGAAGCTGACCAGAAGGCTCTGCAGCAGGTGCTCGAGCAGACTTTGGCGCTGCTAAACAGTAAAGAAGACAGCGAGAGCAAGCTGGCCGCGCTCAAGCAGCAACTGGCCGGTGCCCCCAAGCAAACCAGCGATAGCCAGAAAGAGCTGGCAAGGCTCAAGGAAAGCAAACCCCAGCCGGTCACCCAGCGCTATGCCAACCTGAGCGTGCCGCAGCTCGAGCAAATGCTCAGCGAGCGCAATACCCTGCAAGGCGACTTGCAGAAGGCGCTGTCAGACGCCAATAGCCTGATCATCAACTCACAAACCCGCCCGGAGCGGGCCCAGGCCGAGATCAGCCAAAACCAGACCCGCACCCAGCAGATCAACAACATCCTCAAGAGTGGCAAAGACGGTGGCAAGCCGATCAACGCCGACCAGCGCAATCAGCTCAATGCCGAATTGGCCTCGCTCAATGCCCTTACCCAACTGCGGCGTCAGGAGCTGGCCGGCAATGGTTTGCTGCAAGACCTTGGCAATGCTCAGCATGACCTGCTGATCGAGCGTACCGCACGCCTGGAGCAGGAAATCCAGGACCTGCAGACGCTGATCAATGACAAGCGCTTGGCCCAGTCCCAACAAACCGTCACGCAACAGTCGATCGAGGCGCAAAAGGCTGGCGGCAGCAGCTTGCTCGCCACTGAGAGTGCGGCCAACCTCAAGCTTTCGGACTACCTGCTCAAAAGCACCGACCGCCTCAACGAGGTGACCCAGCAGAACCTGCGTACCAAGCAGCAGCTCGACAGCCTGACCCAGGCCGACCAGGCGCTGGACGAACAGATCAACGTTCTCAAGGGCAGCCTGCTGCTGTCGAAGATCCTCTACAAGCAGAAACAGGCGCTGCCACACCTGAAGCTCGACCGTGACCTGGCTGATCAGATTGCCGATATCCGCCTGTATCAATTCGAGATCAACCAGCAGCGCGAGCAAATGAGCAACCCGGTGGGCTACGTCGATAAGCTGCTGGCCAACCAGCCGCAGCAAGACGTTACACCTCAGCTACGCAAGGCGCTGCTCGAAGTGGCGATCACCCGCAGCGACCTGCTCGAGCGCCTGAACCGTGAACTGTCGGCGCTGCTCAACGAGTCGATCACGCTGCAGCTCAACCAGAAGCAGTTGCTGGGCACCGCCCAGGGGCTGCGCAACACACTCGATGAGCAGATGTTCTGGATCCCCAGCAACAAACCGCTGGATTGGGACTGGCTGAGCTTCGTGCCGACCCGCCTACCCGAACAGATCGCAAGCCTGCCCTGGGGTTCGGGTATCAAGGAACTGGCCGACGGCCTGAGCCAGCGCCCGCTACTGTTCCTGCCCCTGCTGCTGGTCATTGGGGCCCTCTTGTGGCGGCGCAAGTACCTGTATGAAAGGCTGAACAAGGTCCACCAGGATATCGGCCATTTCCGTCGCGACAGCCAATGGCACACGCCACAGGCCATCCTGATCAATGTACTGCTGGCGATGCCGGTGAGTCTGGGCCTGGCCCTGTGCAGCTATGCACTGCAGATCGACGCCCGCGGCCAGAACGCCAACCTGGGCGCCGCGCTGTGGCAACTGGCCCAAGCCTGGCTGGTGTTCTATACCGCCTACCGTATCCTCGCCCCGGGCGGGGTGGCCGAGATCCATTTCCGCTGGCACAAGCCGCAGGTCGAGTTTCTACGCGGCTGGGTACGCCGGCTGGGCATCGTGGTGCTGGCGCTGGTCGGGGTGGTTGCCGTTGCCGAGCACCAGCCTTCGGCGCTGGCCGACGACGTGCTGGGTATCGGCGTGGTGCTGACCTGCTATGCCCTAATGGCCTGGCTACTGAGCCGCCTGCTTTTGAGCAGCCCGGCGCACCGCAATACATCGCTGTTCCGCAAAGCAGTCGGGGTGGCCTTCACGGCGCTGCCGATCGCGTTGTTCGTGGCGGTGTGTTTCGGCTACTACTACACCGCGCTCAAACTTACCGACCGCCTGATCTATACCCTGTACCTGCTGCTGTTCTGGCTGGTGATCGAGGCGGCATTCGTGCGCGGCCTGTCGGTGGCGGCGCGGCGCCTGGCCTACCAGCGCGCCTTGAGCAAGCGCCAGGCAGCCAAGGAAGGGCTCGACGGTGAAGTCATCGTCGAGGAGCCGACCCTGGACATCGAACAGGTCAACCAGCAGTCGCTGCGCCTGATCCGCCTGGCACTGCTCGGCGGTTTCATTGCCGGCCTGTACTGGGTCTGGTCGGACCTGCTTTCGGTCTTCGCCTACCTCAACAACGTCACCCTGTACGAATACACCAGCGGGACCGGTACCTCGGCCAGCATGGTGCCGATCAGCCTCGGCGACCTGCTGGGCGCCCTGGTGATCGTCGGCATCACCTTCGCCCTGGCTGGCAACTTGCCTGGCCTGCTGGAAGTGCTGGTGCTTTCACGCTTGAACCTGGCCCAGGGCAGCGCCTACGCCACCACCACACTGCTTTCCTACACCATCGTCGGCATAGGTATCGTCAGCACCTTGTCTACCCTAGGGGTGAGCTGGGACAAGCTACAGTGGCTGGTGGCAGCGCTCTCGGTGGGCCTGGGCTTCGGCATGCAGGAGATCTTCGCCAACTTCATCTCCGGCATCATGATCCTGTTCGAGCGGCCGGTGCGCATCGGCGACACCATCACCATCGGCAACCTTTCAGGGACGGTCAGCAAGATTCGCATTCGGGCCACCACCATCACCGATTTCGACCGCAAGGACATCATCGTACCCAACAAGACCTTCATCACCGGCCAGCTGATCAACTGGTCGCTGACCGACACCGTCACTCGGGTGACGTTGAAGCTGGGCATCGACTACGGCTCGGACCTGGACTTGGTGCGCGATCTGCTGCTCAAGGGCGCCCACGAGAACCCGCGCGTGCTCAAGGACCCAGAGCCGCTGGTGTATTTCCTCAATTTCGGCGAAAGCTCCCTGGACCACGAACTGCGCATGCATGTCCGTGACCTGGGTGACCGCAACCCGACGCTGGACGAGATCAACCGCTACATCAACCGCGAGTTCAAGGCCCATGACATCAAGATCTCGGTACGTCAGGTCGAGGTGTTCCTGATGGACTCCAAGGGTGGCAAGCAACAGCTGATCCCGATGGAACAACCCAAACCCGATGGCACCCCATCGGCCTGAGCAGGCTCGAATGCTTTATTCTGTGCTGAACCCCAGGAGCAGCCCGTGAAAGCCCTCGACCAACTCACCTTCGACAACCGCTTCGCCCGTTTGGGCGATGCGTTCTCTACCCAGGTATTGCCCGAGCCGATCGCCGAGCCGCGCCTGGTGGTGGCGAGCACGTCCGCCATGGCCCTGCTCGACCTTGACCCGGCCCAGGCCGAACTGCCGTTGTTCGCCGAGCTGTTCAGCGGCCACAAGCTCTGGGAAGAGGCCGACCCACGAGCGATGGTGTACTCAGGGCACCAGTTCGGCGCCTACAACCCGCGCCTGGGTGATGGCCGTGGCCTGTTGCTGGCCGAGGTGCTGAACGACCAGGGCGAGCACTGGGACCTGCACCTCAAAGGAGCCGGCCAGACCCCGTACTCGCGCATGGGCGACGGCCGTGCGGTGCTGCGCTCATCGATTCGTGAATTCCTCGCCAGCGAAGCCCTGCACGCACTCGGCATCCCTACCAGCCGCGCGCTGTGCGTGGTTAGTTCAAGCACGCCGGTTTGGCGCGAGACCCGCGAAAGTGCCGCCATGCTCACCCGCCTTGCCCACAGCCATGTGCGCTTCGGGCATTTCGAATACTTCTACTACACCAAGCAGCCAGAGCAGCAGCGCCTGCTGATCGACCATGTGCTGCAGCAGCACTACCCCGAATGCCGCGATGCCGAGCAGCCCTACCTGGCGATGTTCCGCACCATCGTCGAGCGCAATGCCGAACTGATCGCCCGCTGGCAGGCTTATGGCTTCTGCCATGGGGTGATGAATACCGACAACATGTCGATTCTTGGCATCACCTTCGATTTCGGGCCTTACGCCTTCCTCGACGACTTCGACGCCAACTTCATCTGCAACCATTCCGACGACCGCGGCCGCTACAGCTACGCCAACCAGGTGCCCATCGCCCACTGGAACCTCAGCGCCTTGGCCCAGGCCCTGACCACGGTCATCGAAGTGGAACCGTTGAAGGAGGCGCTGGGCCTGTTCCTGCCGCTGTACCAGGCACACTACCTGGACCTGATGCGCAGGCGCCTGGGGCTGACCACAGGCGAAGATGACGACATGGCATTGATCGAGCGCCTGCTGCAGCGCATGCAGAGTGGTGGCGTGGACTACAACCTGTTCTTCCGCAAGCTGGGTGAACGGCCAGTCGCCGAGGCGCTGAAGCGGGTACGCGACGACTTCATCGACCTCGCCGGCTTCGATGCATGGGGTGCGGACTACCTGGCCCGGTGCGAGCGCGAAAGCGGCAACGCCCAAGGCCGTCGTGAGCGTATGCATGGCGTGAACCCGCTGTACGTGCTGCGCAACTATCTTGCGCAGCGGGCCATCGAAGCGGCCGAAGCGGGCGATTACAGTGAAGTACGCCGCCTGCACCAGGTACTGAGCACGCCGTTCGAGGAACAAGCCGGCATGCAGGCTTACGCCGAGCGCCCACCTGAGTGGGGCAAACACCTGGAAATCAGCTGTTCTTCTTAATGTTCAAGGAGCCTTGATGTCCGAGCCACTGATAATCCCCTGCCCCCACTGCAACGGCCTTAACCGTCTGCCGGCGCAGCGCCTGGGTGACACACCCAAATGCGGGCGCTGCAAACAGGCTGTGCTGTTGAGCCAGCCGTTCGAACTGAGCGAAGCGAACTATGGCAGCCAGATCAAAGGCGACGTGCCGCTGCTGATCGACGTCTGGGCTGACTGGTGCGGCCCGTGCAAATCGTTTGCCCCGACCTTCGAGCAGGCTGCCCGCCAGCTCAGCGGCCGCTGCCGCCTGGCCAAGCTGGACAGCGAAGCCAACCGTAACTTGGCGGGGCAACTGGGAATTCGCTCGATTCCCAGCCTGATCCTGTACAAGAACGGTCGTGAAATCAGCCGCCAGGCTGGGGCGTTTGCGCTCGGGCCGTTACTGGAGTGGTTGCGCGGTCAGGGGGTTTGAAGCGCCTGTCTTGAGCTGGTTGGTGCCTGTGAGATCGAGCGCCGCCCGCGCGGCGCATCGCGAGCTGCGCTCGCTCCTACGTTTGTTTCGGGCCAATGTTCCTGGGGGATTTGTGCGCGTACGCCTTGGCGCATGACGCGATATCGCGTCGTACCAACAAGGCGGTCGCGCGCGCCTGCCACAGGCGTTACTGGCCCGAAACGAACGTAGGAGCGAGCAAAGCTCGCGATGCGCCGCGCGGGCGGCGCTCGATCTCACAGGCGCTGAAGATCCTCAACCATTCTCCTCAAGCAAACCGTGCAGTTCAACAAACTGCTGGGTCAGCTTGTGCCGCGGTTCCAAGTGAATCAGCGGCAGGCTGGCATGGTGCGATTCGCGCATCTTCACCGAACTGCCCAGGTACACCGGTAACACCGGCAGCCCCTCGGCCAGCAGTTCGTCGAGCATCTGCTGGGGCAGGCTGGCGCGTGACTGGAACTGATTGACCACGATACCTTCGACCAGCAGGTCTTCGTTATGGTCGTCCTTGAGTTCTTCGATCTCAGACAGCAACCCGTACAGCGCCTGGCGCGAGAAGCTGTCGCAATCGAAGGGAATCAGCACGCGATCAGCGGCGATCAATGCAGAAACCGCATAGAAGTTGAGGGCCGGTGGCGTATCGATGTAGATCCGTTCGTAGTCCTCGTCCAGCTGATCGAGCAACTTACGCAACTTGTTGATCTTGTGCTTGGCCTCAAGCTTCGGCTGCAGGTCGGCCAGCTCTGCAGTGGCGGTGACCACGTGCAGATTGTCGAACGGTGTTTCGTAGATATCGACTTGGTTCTTCTTGCTGAACGGGCCACTGGAAAGGCTTTGCTTGAAGAAATCGGCAATGCCCATGGGGATATCGTCGCCGGTCAGCCCAGTGAGGTATTGGGTGGAGTTGGCCTGGGCATCCAGGTCGATCAGCAAGGTCCGGTAACCTTCGCTGGCACTCACGGCTGCCAGGTTGCAAGCGATGCTCGATTTGCCCACACCACCTTTCTGATTGAACACCACGCGCCGCATGATAGACCTCCGTGTATCAACGAATGCCCGAGTATGTGGTGGTGCAGCGGCAATGACCAGTGCCATTTGCCCCTTAGCCTGCCTGTATCCCCCCGATCAACCCTGGCTCGCCATCAGTCCGGTCAGCAACTCGGCGAAGGCCCGAGCCATCACTGAAGCCCCCTGCTCGCGCTGCACCAGCCAAACCGCCGACATGGCCCCTTCATCCAGCAGCGTGCGGTACACCACGCCCTCGATTCGCATCCGCTGGAACGAAGCCGGCAGCACCGAAACCCCCAGGCCTGCAGACACCAGGCCAATGATGGTCATCGCCTCCCCTGCCTCCTGGGCGAAATGTGGGCTGAAGCCGGCTTGGCGGGCCAGGCTCAGCAACTGCGCATGCAAGCCACTGCCGTAGCTGCGCGGGAAAAACACGAAAGGTTCATGGGCCAGTGCGGCCATGTGCACACCCTGGTCCGAGCCTTCTGCCAAGGGGTGCGAGGCGTTGATCACCGCCACCAACGGCTCGCGGAACAACTCGATGGCCACCAGGCCCTCGGGTAAGGGCATCGGTCGCATCAGCCCAACCTCGATGGACTCATCGAACACACCTTCGGCAACATCCCGGCTACTCATTTCCTTGAGGTTCAAGTGCACCGCCGGAAATCGCTGGCGAAAGGCATGGATGGCTTTGGGAATCTTCGAGGTGAAAGGTGCCGACGAGGTGAAGCCAATCTTCATCTCGCCCAACTCGCCCAACTGCGCGCGTCGCGCCACGTCGGCAGCCTTCTCTACCTGCGCCAACACCTGGCGCGCCTCATCGAGGAACAACCGGCCAGCCTCACTGAGCTCGACACGACGGTTGGTTCGCTCGAACAGGCGAGCCCCTAGCTCTTGCTCCAAGGCCTGGATCTGCTGGCTCAAAGGCGGCTGGGAAATGCCCAACTGTTGAGCCGCGCGTCCGAAATGCAACTCCTCGGCAACAGCGATGAAATACCGCAAATGGCGCAGCTCCATGATCAGCTCCAATTAGGTCGTTTGACGTCTTAAATAGGTCGAACAATATATTGGATCTAATTATTAGCCAGCTATATGCTTTTTTCATTGCACCAGAGGTACCGTCCGTGAAAACTGCTGTAGCCCCCCTTCCTGCCAACACTGAACCTGCCGGCCTGACCGAAATGTGGATCGAGAAAGGCACCCCGGCTTTCATCAAGACCGTCTTGGCACTGTTCAGCGGCGGCTTTGCCACGTTTGCCCTTCTCTATTGCGTGCAGCCGATGATGCCCCTTTTATCGAAGGAGTTTTCCATCAATGCGGCGCAAAGCAGCCTGGTCTTGTCGGTGTCGACGGCGATGCTGGCGATCGGCCTGTTGGTGACTGGGCCAGTCTCCGATCGAATCGGACGCAAGCCGGTAATGGTATTCGCACTGGTGTGCGCCGCACTCTCGACCCTGGCCAGCGCGGTGATGCCGAGCTGGGAACTGGTACTGGCGAGCCGCGCGCTAGTCGGCCTGTCGCTGAGCGGCCTGGCGGCAGTGGCAATGACCTACCTGAGCGAAGAGATTCACCCGCAGCACATTGGCCTGGCCATGGGCTTGTACATTGGCGGCAATGCCATCGGTGGCATGAGCGGGCGGCTGATCACCGGCGTATTGATCGATTTCGTCAGCTGGCATACGGCGATGTTGACCATAGGCGGCCTGGCCCTGCTGGCGGCGTTGGTGTTCTGGAAGGTGCTGCCGGAGTCGCGTAATTTCCGCCAGCAATCGATGAATCCACGTAGCCTGTTGGACGGTTTCGTCATGCACTTCAAGGATGCCGGCCTGCCGTGGCTGTTCCTTGAGGCCTTCCTGCTGATGGGCGCCTTCGTCACGCTCTTCAACTACATCGGGTACCGCCTACTGGCCGAGCCCTACCACATGAACCAGGCCTTGGTCGGCTTGTTGTCGGTGGTCTACCTGTCGGGCATCTACAGTTCAGCGCAGGTCGGCGCCCTGGCCGACAAACTGGGCCGACGCAAGGTGTTCTGGGCCAGTATCGTGGTAATGGCAGGTGGCTTGCTGATGACCTTGGCGACCCCTTTGGCGATGGTGATCGTTGGCATGCTGGTGTTCACCTTCGGCTTTTTCGGTGCGCACTCGGTGGCCAGCAGCTGGATCGGGCGGCGGGCGCTCAAGGCCAAGGGGCAGGCTTCGTCGCTGTACCTATTCAGCTATTACGCAGGGTCCAGCGTGGCGGGTACGGCGGGCGGTGTGTTCTGGCACCAGTGGGGCTGGAATGGGATCGGGTTGTTCATCGGCAGCTTGCTGGTGGTGGCGTTGCTGGTGGCGTTGCGCCTGAGCAAGCTTCAGCCCAAAGCGGTGTGAGGCCCCTTCGCGGGTTTGCCCGCGAAAGGGCCAGTGGATCAGTTGATGATCTCGACAATATCTACGTCCACCTCACGGCTCATAAGGTGTTTCTCGACCTCGCCGGTCAGCTTGACCTTGGTCTTTTCATTGAACGGCGTCGCTGGCAGGTCTTCGTCATCGATCTCGACGGTGATTGTGCCGGTGTTGTCCTTGAATTCGTACTTGTCGTCGTTGTTGATTTTCTTGGTCACAAAGCCTTGCAGCACAACCGGCGTATCGTCGGCAGCGTCATTGGCTGCAGCCACTGTGGTAACCGGTGTGGCACCGGGGCCGGTGTAAGTCGCAGCCAGTGCTGCAGTGCTGAACAGAGGCGCAAGAATCAAGGCAAGGTAACGTGCTTTCATGGTGATTGGGTCCTGTTTGATGTTCAATGGGACCAGATTAGCGACGATCGCTGAATTCAAACTTAATGACATGACAAAGCCTGGCATATGGCCGTCATGTTGTTCACTTAAGCCAAGAGACTCGGTGGAGCGCAGATCGAGCGCCGCCCGCGCGGCGCATCGCGAGCTGCGCTCGCTCCTACGTTTGTTTCGGGCCAATTATGCCTGTGGGATTTGCGCGCGGACGCCTTTGTGCATGGCGCAATATCGCGTCGTACAAACAAGGCGGTCGCGCGCGTCTGCTACAGGCGTTACTGGCCCGAAACAAACGTAGGAGCGAGCGCAGCTCGCGATGCGCCGCGCGGGCGGCGCTCGATCTCACAGGCGCTAAAAGGCTCAAATTGAACCCAAAAAACTCCGACACCAGATCACTGGTATCGGATTTTTCGCCCCCAAACCTGGACTCAAACGCTCAAGTGAACAGCGTTACGGCACATGGCCAGGCTCTTCTTTTCAGCCTTCAAATCACTGGTGATACTGCGCCGACAGTTCGTGTACGGCGTTAATGAACACACCTGCGTGCTCCGGGTCGACCTCCGGAGTGATACCGTGGCCGAGGTTGAACACATGACCGGTGCCGTGGCCGTAGCTGGCCAGGATGCGCGCCACTTCCTGGCGGATGGCCTGCGGCTTGGCGTACAGCACGGTCGGGTCCATGTTGCCCTGCAACGCCACTTTGTCGCCCACACGGCGGCGGGCGTCACCGATGTCGCAGGTCCAGTCCAGGCCCAGTGCGTCTGCTCCCGCTTCAGCGATGCTTTCCAACCACAGGCCGCCGTTCTTGGTGAATAGAATCACCGGCACTTTACGCCCCTCATGCTCGCGGATCAGGCCGCTGACAATCTTGCGCATATAGGCCAGTGAGAACTCCTGATACGCCGCCGCCGACAGGTTGCCGCCCCAGGTGTCGAATATCTGCACGGCTTGGGCGCCTGCGAGGATCTGGCCGTTGAGGTAGCTGGTGACCGACTGAGCCAGCTTGTCCAGCAACAGATGCAGGGCTTGCGGGTTGTCATAGGCCATGGCCTTGGTCTTGCGGAAGTCCTTGGATGAGCCGCCTTCGACCATGTAGGTGGCCAAGGTCCAAGGGCTGCCGGAGAAGCCGATCAGCGGCACCCGGCCGTTGAGCTCACGGCGGATGGTACTGACCGCGTCCATCACATAACCCAGGTCTTTCTGCGGGTCAGGAACCTGCAGCGCCTCGATATCGGCCGGGGTACTGACGACTTTCTTGAAACGCGGGCCTTCGCCGGTTTCGAAATACAGGCCCAGGCCCATGGCGTCGGGGATGGTGAGGATGTCCGAGAACAGGATCGCCGCATCCAGCGGGTAGCGGTCCAGCGGCTGCAGGGTCACCTCGCAGGCAAACTGCGGGTTCATGCACAGGCTCATGAAATCACCCGCCTTGGCACGGCTGGCGCGGTACTCAGGCAGGTAGCGGCCGGCCTGGCGCATCATCCACACGGGGGTGACGTCCACGGGTTGCTTGAGCAGTGCACGCAGGAAACGATCGTTCTTCAGGGCAGTCATGTCGGCATCCGGAAAAATAGTGCGGGCATTTTCTCAGACGCACAAAGAAAAGGCACGGCTGTTTGCCGTGCCTTTTCTTAATAGGTATGTCGTGGATCAATAGATTTTGTATACAAAACCTAGTGCTCTTAGACCTCCAGGTAGTCCAGGATGCCTTCGGCAGCGTTACGGCCTTCGAAAATGGCTGTAACCACCAGGTCAGAACCGCGGACCATGTCGCCGCCAGCGAACACTTTGGGGTTGCTGGTCTGGTGTTTGAACTTGGCTTTCTCTGGCGCTACAACCCGGCCCTGGCTGTCCAGCTCGATTCCATGCTGCTCGAACCACGGGGCTGGGCTTGGGCGGAAGCCGAAGGCGATCACCACGGCGTCAGCCGGCAGGATTTCTTCGGAACCTGGGATCGGCTCTGGGCTACGACGACCACGAGCATCCGGCTCGCCAAGACGGGTTTCGACGACTTTCACCCCTTCGACCTTGTCTTCGCCGACGATGGCGATAGGCTGGCGATTGTAGAGGAACTTCACGCCTTCTTCCTTGGCGTTCTTCACCTCTTTGCGCGAACCCGGCATGTTGGCTTCGTCACGGCGGTAAGCACAGGTGACCGACTTGGCGCCCTGACGGATCGACGTACGGTTACAGTCCATCGCGGTGTCGCCACCGCCGAGCACCACGACCTTCTTGCCCTGCATGTCGACGAAGTCTTCCGGCGCTTTTTCGAAACCGAGGTTACGGTTGACGTTGGCGATCAGAAAGTCCAATGCGTCGTGCACCCCAGGCAGGTCCTCACCCGGGAAACCGCCTTTCATATAGGTGTAGGTGCCCATGCCCATGAACACGGCGTCGTATTCGGCGAGCAACTGCTCCATGGTGATGTCCTTGCCAACCTCGGTATTGAGGCGGAACTCAATCCCCATACCGGTGAACACCTCGCGGCGGTTGCTCAACACGGTCTTTTCCAGCTTGAACTCAGGGATGCCGAAGGTCAGCAGGCCACCGATTTCCGGGTTCTTGTCGAACACCACAGGGGTCACGCCGCCGCGCACCAGCACGTCGGCGCAGCCCAGGCCGGCAGGCCCGGCACCGATGATGGCAACGCGCTTACCGGTTGGCTTGACCTTGGACATGTCAGGGCGCCAGCCCATGGCGAAGGCGGTGTCGGTGATGTACTTCTCGACCGAGCCGATGGTCACCGCGCCGAAGCCGTCGTTCAACGTGCAGGCACCCTCGCACAGACGATCCTGCGGGCACACGCGGCCACAGACTTCCGGGAGGGTGTTGGTCTGGTGCGATAGTTCTGCCGCGGCAAGAATGTTGCCTTCGGAAACCAGCTTCAGCCAGTTGGGGATGAAGTTGTGGACCGGGCACTTCCACTCGCAATAGGGGTTACCGCAGCCCAGGCAACGGTGGGCCTGCTCTACGGACTGCTGGGGCTTGAACGGCTCGTAGATCTCCACGAACTCTTTCTTGCGCTGGCGCAGCAGCTTTTTCTTGGGGTCCTTGCGGCCCACTTCGATGAACTGGAAGTCGTTGTTCAGACGTTCAGCCATTTTTCAAAACCTCTTTACCGCAGTTGCCAGCCTTCAGGCTGCAAGCTGCAAGACGATCACTTGAGCACGACGGGCCCCGCGCACGGGGCCGTCACTTGCAGCTGTTCTTACTGCGGGTTGGCACGGGTGCTGGACAGCAGTTGCTTGAGGTTGGCCGCCTTGGGCTTGACCAGCCAGAAGCGCCGCACGTAGTCGTCCAGGTTCTCGAAGAGCTCACGCCCCCACTCGCTGCCGGTTTCTTCCACGTACTCGCCCAGGACCCGCGCCAAGTGGCTGCGGTAAGCTTCCATCGCCTCACCACTGATGCGCTGGATTTCCACCAGCTCGTGGTTGAGCTTGTCGACGAAGCTGTTGTCCATGTCGAGCACGTAGGCGAAGCCGCCAGTCATGCCAGAACCGAAGTTGTAACCGGTCTTGCCCAGAACGCAGACAAAGCCGCCGGTCATGTATTCACAGCAGTGATCGCCAGTACCCTCGACAACAGCGTGGGCGCCGGAGTTACGTACAGCGAAGCGCTCGCCCGCAGTGCCAGCGGCAAACAGCTTGCCGCCGGTTGCGCCGTACAGGCAGGTGTTACCGACGATGGCGCTATGCTGGGTGGCGAATGGGCTGCCAGCTGGCGGCACGATGGTCAGCTTGCCCCCGGTCATGCCTTTGCCGACGTAATCGTTGGCGTCGCCTTCCAGGTGCAGGTTCAGGCCGCCGGCGTTCCACACGCCGAAGCTTTGACCGGCAGTACCTTTGAAGCGGAAGGTGACCGGCTTGTCAGCCATGCCCTGGTTGCCGTACAGCTTGGCAATTTCACCGGAAACTCGTGCACCGATGGAGCGGTCGCAGTTGCAGATATCGAGGCTGAACTCGCCGCCGGCCTGGTCGCGGATCGACGGCAGGGCCATCTCGACCATTTTTTCAGCCAGCTCGCCTTTGTCGAACGGCGGGTTCTTGTCGACTTCGCAGAACTGCGGCTTGTCGGCCGGAATGTGCGAGCTGCCCAGCAGCGGCGTCAGGTCCAGGTACTGCTGGCGCTCGGTGTCGCCTGGCAGCACTTCAAGCAGGTCGGTGCGACCAATCAGCTCGCCGAGGCTGCGAACGCCCAATTTGGCCAGCCATTCACGGGTTTCTTCAGCAACGAAGGTGAAGAAGTTGATCACCATGTCGACGGTGCCGATGTAGTGATCCTTGCGCAGCTTTTCGTTTTGCGTAGCTACGCCGGTGGCGCAGTTGTTCAGGTGACAGATGCGCAGATATTTGCAGCCCAGGGCGATCATCGGTGCGGTACCAAAGCCGAAGCTTTCGGCGCCGAGGATGGCCGCTTTGATCACGTCCAGACCGGTCTTCAGGCCGCCGTCGGTCTGTACCCGCACCTTGCCGCGCAGGTCGTTGCCGCGCAGGGTCTGGTGGGTTTCGGCCAGGCCCAGTTCCCACGGGGCGCCGGCGTACTTGATCGAGGTCAGCGGCGAGGCACCGGTGCCACCGTCGTAACCAGAGATGGTGATCAGGTCGGCGTAAGCCTTGGCCACGCCCGCGGCGATCGTGCCAACACCGGCTTCAGCCACCAGTTTCACCGAAACCAGGGCCTGCGGGTTGACCTGCTTGAGGTCATAGATCAGCTGGGCCAGGTCTTCGATGGAGTAGATGTCGTGGTGCGGCGGAGGCGAAATCAGGGTCACACCCGGCACCGCATAGCGCAGCTTGGCGATCAGGCCGTTGACCTTGCCGCCTGGCAGCTGGCCACCCTCACCGGGCTTGGCGCCCTGGGCGACCTTGATCTGCAGTACCTCGGCATTGACCAGATACTCTGGGGTCACGCCAAAGCGGCCAGTGGCGACCTGCTTGATCTTCGAGCTCTTGATGGTGCCATAGCGCGACGGGTCTTCGCCGCCCTCACCGGAGTTGGAGCGTGCGCCCAGGCGGTTCATGGCCTCGGCCAGGGCCTCGTGAGCCTCTGGCGACAGTGCACCCAGCGAGATACCGGCGGAGTCGAAGCGCTTGAGGATGGCCTCCAACGGCTCGATCTGATCCAGCGGCAGGGCCTGTTCGGCCACTTTCACTTTCAACAGGTCGCGGATCATCGATACCGGGCGCTGGTCCACCAGCGTCGTGTATTCCTTGAACTTGGCGTAGTCGCCCTGCTGCACAGCAGCTTGCAGGGTGTTGACCACGTCAGGGTTGTAGGCGTGATATTCGCCACCGTGGACGAACTTCAGCAGGCCACCTTGCTGGATTGGCTTACGGGCACTCCAGGCTTCGGCGGCCAGCAGCTTC
Source organism: Pseudomonas sp. KCJK9000 (assembly GCF_046230725.1). Lineage (NCBI taxonomy): Bacteria > Pseudomonadati > Pseudomonadota > Gammaproteobacteria > Pseudomonadales > Pseudomonadaceae > Pseudomonas > Pseudomonas sp. KCJK9000. Next base: position 45,635 of record NZ_JBJJLN010000018.1, read on the forward strand.
TGGTCGCTTTCCAGATCGACGAAGCGCGCACCCTTGATGCGGCTGGAGACGCCCTTGAAGCTCAGGCCAACCACTTCCTCGGCCAAGCCAACGGCTTCGAACAACTGGGCGCCACGGTACGAGGCAATGGTGGAGATCCCCATCTTCGAAAGGATCTTCAACAGGCCTTTGGAGATGCCTTTGCGGTAGTACTTGAAGACTTCGTCGAGGTCACCCAGCACTTCACCGGTACGGATCAGGTCGGCCAGCACTTCGTAGGCCAGGTACGGGTACACGGCCGAGGCGCCGAAGCCCAGCAGCACGGCGAAGTGATGCGGGTCGCGGGCAGTGGCGGTTTCGACCAGGATGTTGCTGTCGCAACGCAGGCCCTGCTCGGTCAGGCGGTGGTGCACGGCCCCCACGGCCAGCGAAGCATGGACCGGCAGCTTGCCAGGTGCGATGTAGCGGTCGCTCAGCACCAGCTGGGTCTTGCCGCCACGTACGGCTTCTTCGGCTTGGTCGGCAATGTTGCGGATGGCCGCTTCCAGGCCGACGCTCTCGTCGTAGTTGAGGTCGATCAGTTGGCGGTCGAAGCCTTCGCGCTCCAGGTTCATCAGCGAACGCCATTTGGCGGGCGAGATGACTGGCGAGCTGAGGATCACCCGAGATGCGTGCTCCGGGGACTCTTGGAAAATGTTGCGCTCGGCGCCCAGGCAGATTTCCAGGGACATGACGATCGCTTCGCGCAGCGGGTCGATCGGCGGGTTGGTCACCTGGGCGAACTGCTGACGGAAGAAGTCATACGGCGAACGCACACGCTGGGACAGTACCGCCATCGGCGTATCGTCACCCATCGAACCGACCGCTTCCTGCCCCTGCTCACCGAGCGGACGCAGCACTTGATCACGTTCCTCGAAGGTGACCTGGAACATTTTCATGTACTGCTTGAGCTGGTCAGCGTCATAGCTGGCCACGCCCTGGTCGTCGGTCAAGCTGGCCTGAATGCGCAGGGCGTGCTGGCGCAGCCAACGCTTGTAGGGGTGACGCGACTTCAAGCGGTTGTCGATGGCATCGGTGTCGAGAATCTGGCCAGTTTCGGTGTCGACAGCGAAGATCTGCCCCGGGCCGACACGGCCTTTGGCGATGACGTCTTCAGGCTTGTAATCCCATACGCCAATTTCCGACGCCAGGGTGATGTAGCCATTCTTGGTGGTTACCCAGCGTGCAGGACGCAGGCCGTTGCGGTCGAGCAGGCACACCGCATGGCGGCCCTCGGTCATGACGATACCGGCCGGGCCATCCCACGGCTCCATGTGCATGGAGTTGTACTCGTAGAAGGCGCGCAGGTCGGCGTCCATGGTCTCGACGTTTTGCCAGGCTGGCGGTACCAGCATGCGCACGCCACGGAACAGATCGATGCCACCTGTGACCATCAGTTCGAGCATGTTGTCCATGCTCGACGAGTCGGAGCCGACGCGGTTGACCAGCGGGCCCAACTCTTCCAGATCAGGGATCAGGTCGTTGGCGAACTTGGTGCGACGGGCCATGGCCCAGTTGCGGTTGCCGGTGATGGTGTTGATTTCGCCGTTATGGGCGAGGAAGCGGAACGGCTGCGCCAGCGGCCATTTCGGCAGGGTATTGGTGGAGAAGCGCTGGTGGAACACGCAGATCGCGGTTTGCAGGCGCTCGTCACCCAGGTCTGGGTAAAACGCCGCGAGATCGCGCGGCATCATCAGGCCTTTGTAGATGATGGTCTTGTGCGAGAAGCTGCAAATGTAGTGGTCGGCGTCGTGGGCGTTGGCCACGGACGAGCGGCGACGAGCACTGAACAGCTTGATGGCGAATTCCTGATCGCTCAGGCCTTCACCACCGATGAACACCTGCTCGATCTGCGGCAGGCGCTCCAAGGCGAGGCGGCCGAGCACGCTGGTGTCGATCGGCACCTTGCGCCAACCGACCAGCTTCAGGCCGGCAGCGACGATTTCGCGGTCCATGTTGGCGCGGGCAGCTTCGGCTTTGACCGGGTCCTGGTTGAAGAACACCATACCGACGGCATACTGCCTGGGCAGCTCGGCGCTGAAGTGCTCCTGGGCCACGGCACGCAGGAATTGGTCAGGCTTCTGGATGAGCAGACCACAACCGTCGCCGGTCTTGCCGTCAGCGTTGATGCCGCCGCGGTGGGTCATGCAGGTCAGTGCCTGCATAGCCGTTTGCAGAAGGTGGTGGCTCGGTTCGCCCGTCATATGGGCAATCAGGCCAAAACCACAGTTGTCCTTGAATTCTTCGGGATGGTACAGACCTGTTTTCATAGACACTTTCTCACCAGGTTCACCTCTCAACCGGAGGCAAATCTCTTTTATGTACAACCACTTACCATCCACGCCGATCAAACGCCAGCTTTTTTGCGGTGGCCATGGAAAACCATTGTTGCACAGCGACAGTCATACCCACAAATTTTCATGTCTCACCATTGAAAATTTATGTCGCATTTTTGAATGTTTTTGCGCCGAGAGCCGTGATAACGGCTGAATTGTATCTGAAGCGCTTTGCCATGACTGCTAGGGAGGCTTGTGGCCAGCAGTGCGGGACAGAAAAGCCTGCCGCGCTCGGGCGCAGCAGGCTATTCGGATGTCTTTAATCGCTCAGCAACTGGGCGGCGGGGGTGATGCCGCCCGGCAGGATCAGCGGGCCGAGGCCAGCTCTTGTTGGACGCTGGCGACGGTTCGTGGCCAAGGTTTACCAGCCTGGACCTTCGCTGGCAAGTTCTTGATTGCCGCGACCGCAGCGTCGCGATTGGCAAAGTTGCCGTAGGTGACCACGTAAAGCGGTTTGCCCTGCAGGGTTTTCTTGAAGTAGCGATAGTCGCCACCCTGCGCTTTTACGAAGGCCTGGGCCGAAGCCTCAGAGCTGGTACCTAGGATCTGCACCACATAGTTGCCTGGTTTCTGACCCGAATACCAACCACTGTTCCCGGTACCGCCAGCGGCAGGCTTTTCCGCGGCCTTGGCGGCTGGCTTGGCGGTGGCGACTTGAGTAGGCGCTGGCTTGGTTGGCGCAACCGGCTTGACCGGCTGAGACGCTGCTGGCTTGGACGCAGGCGCAGCAGGCTGCGTGGGAGCAGTGGCCTGGGCCATGCTCGGTGCGGGGCCGGCAGGTACACCCTGAGGAGGCGCGATAGTGGTTACGGTAGGCGGATTGCCAGGCTGCAAAGCGGTATTGCCGGCAGGGCCCCCTTCGTCCCCATCCCCCATACCCGCAGCCTCGGCCAGCGGTTCACGCATGACCGGCTGGGACTGGCCGACCAGTGGCAGCGGCATCGGCTGCGACTGGCCGGAAAATTCGATGGCCGGGTTGCCATTGTTGGCTTGCTCAGCGCCTTGCTTGCCCTCGCCCAATGGCAGCTGGGCCTGGGCCACAGGCGCCTCGGCAGGGGCCTTGTCGCTCTTTTTGGGCATCAGCACCGCAGCGCCTACGGCGACCACGACTACTGCGGAAAGCGCAAGTACGTGTTTCTTAGGCATTTTGAACCCCATGGCTGGTCGCTTGACCGTGGTACGGCTGGCGATCATGGCTTCGATCAGAGTATCGCGGGCGACCTGATTGATGTTGCCAGGCCACCCGTCGGAGTTTTCATGAATATCGACAAGCTGTTCACGGGTGAACACCTCGATACCCCGGCCAGCACCTTCCAGGCGTTGTTCAAGGTACTCGCGGGTTTCTTCCTCGCTGTAGGGGGCAAGCTCGATGACGTGGAAGCGCTCTTCCTCGATCTGGATCTCATCCAACCCGGCAATCAGCGAGGGCTCGCCGAACAGGAACACGTGCGGGCGCCCTTCCGGGAGCCCTGCCGCCAGTTCCAGCAACGCTTGGAGTGCCGACTCGTCGAGTTGTTCCGCATCGTCCACCAGCAGATAGACTTCCTGCCCGGTTAGCGCCAGTTGCACGACCTTGTTCAAGATCGCCTGCATTTCAGGCTGCGGCACTTCCAGCGTCTGCGCCACCTGCCCCAGCACGCTGGCAGCGTCGCTGGCGCCGCGGGCCGATACCACCACGCTCTGTACCGACTGCTTGTTGGTACTGGCCACCAGGGCTTGGCGCAGCAGGGTCTTACCGCTGCCCACGGGGCCCGTGACCACCAGCATCAACTGGCTGTAGCGAGCCAGGTGATGCAACTGGCCCAACACCGGCTTGCGCTGGGCGGGGAAAAACTTGAAGCCGGGCACACGCGGCGCGAACGGATCGTGGCTCAACTGGTAATGTTCGAGGAACGCCTCATCGGCATGCAAACTGGTCATTACGCTGTCACAACCTCAAAGCTGGGCCACGATCGCGCGGTAATCCGCCGACAGCGTGGCCTGAAGAATCTCTTTCGGATAGTCGTCGGTGATCACGGCCTCCCCCAGCTGGCGCAGCAGCACCAGCCGCAAGCGACCATCGAGCACCTTCTTGTCGACCGCCATATGCTCCATGAAATGCGCCGGGCTCATTTCCTCTGGTGGCACCACCGGCAAACCTGCATCCTGCAACAGGCGTATTGCGCGATCACGTTCGGCCTGGTCGATCCAACCCAGGCGCATGGACATCTCCAGGGCCATGACCGTGCCTGCGGCTACGGCCTCACCGTGCAGCCATACTCCGTAACCCATGTGGGTTTCGATGGCGTGGCCAAAGGTGTGCCCAAGATTGAGCGTGGCACGCACACCGGACTCACGCTCGTCGGCACCGACCACTGCGGCCTTGGCCGCGCACGAGCGGCGGATCGCCTCGGTCAGAGCTGCGGGCTCGAGGGCACGCAGTGCCTGCATATTGTCTTCGAGCCAGGCCAAAAAGGGCTTGTCGCAGATCAGCCCGTACTTGATGACTTCAGCCAGGCCTGCCGAAAGCTCGCGCCCAGGCAAGGTCTTGAGGCTGGTGGTATCGATCAGCACGGCGTTAGGCTGATAGAAAGCCCCGACCATGTTCTTGCCCAGGGGGTGGTTTATACCGGTCTTGCCGCCGACCGAAGAGTCGACCTGTGACAGCAGAGTGGTCGGCACCTGGATGAAGTCGACCCCTCGCTGATAGCAGGCCGCTGCGAAGCCGGCCATGTCGCCGATCACGCCGCCGCCGAGCGCCACCACAGTAGTACGGCGGTCATGCCGCGCAGTCAGCAGGCCATCGAAGATCAGTTGCAGGGTTTGCCAATTCTTGTGTGCTTCGCCGTCCGGCAGGATCACTGACACTACCGAATAGGCGCCAAGGGTCTTGCTCAGGCGATCGAGATACAGAGGCGCGACGGTTTCATTTGAAACGATGGCGACCTGGCGCCCGCGGATATGCGGCGCCAGCAGTTCGGCCTGGTCCAACAGGCCTTCGCCAATGTAGATCGGGTAGCTACGCTCACCGAGATCGACCTTAAGTGTCTGCATGTATCCCCACAATGTACTTGGGCGCGGCGCCGGCTGTGCGCGCCGCGCAGGAACGTTGAACGTCGCCTCGGCGCTGGCCGAGAATAGTCCCGGCTTAACGGGGCGGCAACTGCTGCAGGCGCTCGAGGATATCGAGCACTACCATGCGTGGCGGCCGTTCGTCGGTTTCCACCACCAGATCGGCAATTTCGCGATAGAGCGGGTCGCGAGCCTCGAGCAAGCCGCGCAAGGTGGCTTCCGGGTTCGCTGTGCGCAGCAGTGGGCGATTGCGATCGCGTGCGGTACGCCCCACCTGCTGCTCCACCGAAGCATGCAGGTAGATGACTCGCCCGCCCGCGTGCAGTGCTTGACGGTTTTCCGCGCGCATGACCGCGCCGCCGCCGGTGGCCACGACGACGCCATCGAGCGCGCACAATTCGGCGATCATCGCCTGCTCACGGTCACGAAAGCCCGGCTCGCCTTCTTTGTCGAAGATCCACGGGATGTTGGCGCCGGTTCGCAGTTCGATTTCCTTGTCGGAATCCTTGAACAGCAGGCGCAGCTCTTTGGCCAACAGACGCCCGATGGTGCTTTTACCAGCACCCATGGGCCCTACAAGTATCAAATTTCGCACAGAATCAACGACTCACAGCAATCGCCTGGTCACTCATGATACGCGGAGTCAGGAAGACCAGCAGCTCGGATTTTTTCTCTTGTAATGCATCGCGTCGAAATAGCCGCCCAACATACGGCAGATCGCCGAAAAATGGCACCTTGTCGACCACATTGTTTTGCGCGGTCGAGTAAACGCCACCGATGACGATGGTTTCGCCATTCGCTACCCGAACCTTGGCATTGACTTCGTTCTTGCGAATCGGGGGTACATCGTTGAGGGCATTGACGAAATCGGGCTCGTCCTTGGTCACTTTGACCGTCATGATGACATTGCCGTCCGGCGTGATCTGTGGGGTAACTTCCAGTGACAGCGAGGCTTCGCGAAAGGCTACCGAGGTCGCCCCGCTTTTGCTGGTTTCCTGGTACGGCACTTCGGTGCCTTTGAGAATCCTGGCGGTTTCCTTGTCAGCCGTAACCACCTTGGGCTGGGAAATGATTTCGCCGTTGCCGCTTTTCTCCATCGCGCTGAGCTCCAGGTCCAGCAGCACACCGCCGCGCAACAACCCTACGCCAATGCCAGCTGCGCCCCGGTCCATGCCCAGGTCGACGAACAGGTCCTTGCCCAACAGTGGTGCATCCCCGTACAACTGCCGCCCCCAGCGCACCCCCAGGCCTTTTTCGTAATCGACATTGGCCTCCACGATACGCGCTTCGATTTCCACCTGCTGGACCGGTACATCAAGCTGTGCGACCAACTGGCGCAACTCGGCCAGGCGCTCAGCCGGCTGGTGCGCTACCAGGGTGTTGGTGCGCGTATCGACACTCAGGCTGCCACGGCCGGTCAAAATACCGTCATCGGCGAGCGTCGCCAGCAGCAACTCGGCAAGGTCCGAGGCCTTGGCGTGATGAATCGGTAGCAGCTCACGCCGCAAAGGCTCCAGTTGTGCGTCCAGCTCCTGTTTGATACGGGCACCGCGAGACTGCTCGGCCAACTCTGCGGCGGGCGCGACCAACAACACATTGCCCTGCTCACGTCGCGCCAGCCCCTTGCTGTGCAACACCAAATCCAGCGCTTGATCCCAGGGCACATCATGTAGCCGCAAGGTGATATTGCCTTGCACGGTGTCACTGGCCACCAAGTTGATCCCGGCATAGTCAGCCAACACCTGGAGCACTGAGCGCACCTCCACATCCTGGAAGTTCAGGGTTATGGCCTCACCCCGAAAGGGCGCTGCCAGACACGCCTGACTGGCCATCAAGCCCACCACTAGCCATTTCGACAGCCTCATCGTCGCCCTCCGTGGCCTCAGTTTTCATGCTCTTCCTGAGCTTCAGCGTTACCGTGCGCTCTCGCCACACGCCTCCTACGAACAGACGCTCGCGGACCTCGAGTTGCCGTTCGCCAACCTGCACCACTACCCCTCCCTCGCGCCCCAGCCGGTCCCCTGGGCGAACGCGGTACACACGCCCAGCCGACAACACAAGCGCTTCGCTATGCTCACCGCGCTGCAGGCTGCCGACCATCTGCAGCTGTGCCAGCGGAACACCGGCAAGCCCTGCGCGCACTACACGAGCCGGCGAGGAAGAAAACGGATCCAGGCTCACAGGTTGCATCTGACCGCGAGCAGGCACATCGGCCAGTGATGGCGGCTGTGGTACGGAGCCGTCGGCTTGATAGACATACACTCGCATACCAAGGCTCAACAGCCCTGGCCGATCCTCCGTTGGCTCCAGGCGCATCGTCTCGGCACGCAGCAGGCGAACCTGACCAAGCCAGTCGTCCAGCCACACCCGAAGCCCTGCATACCCCCCAACTACGCGTATGTCCACAGGCGTCTGCCAGTAGGCAGGTCGCTTGACCTCCTCGCCCACATCCAGTTGCTCGAAGTGCAGGCCATGGGCATGCCCTGAAGCGGCCAACTGATCCAGCAAATCGCTCATGCCTGCGCCGGCAGCCAGGCGCCAGCGAGCATCCTGCAACTGCATCAGCTCAGCCTCGTAGTTTTCACGAAGTTGCCCGAGCGCCTTCACCTCACCAATTGCAGCTTGTTGGTCTTCCAGCAGCCCCACATACCGAGCACGTGCCACCTCCTCACGCTGTAGCCATTGAGGTAGAAGAAGTAAGCACCCAAAACCGAACACAACGATGCACAAAATGCCCGGTAGCGCACTGCGAGCCAGTGGCAAGCGCTCGATCAGTGCCAGCCACTCTCCACCGCGCAACAGGTTCATGACCAGACTGCCGATACGCGCGCCAGCAGCAGAAACTCGTCGCCGCCCGGCTGCTGCCTGATGTGTTTGAGCTCCAGGTCGCGTAGCACGCCAGAGCGCTCAAGCTCACGCATCAGCTGCGCCACTACAGCGCTGGAGGCAGCTATCCCGGCCATGCGCAATTGCGAGCCGTCCATCTCCACGTGGCGCAGACGAACGCCCTCCGGCATTGCCCGCTCAAGGTCGGCAAACACTGCGCTCGGCAGCCCTTGCTGGGTACGCAAGCCTGCCAAGGCCGCAACCTGATTGCGCACGTCGGCATAAGCCTGGGTGATGCGTTCGTGTTCAGAGAGCTGCGCCTGGAGTGCCTGTATTGCGACCCGCTGGGCGTGGCTGGCCATGGCGTGCTGGCGAACGCGCTGACGAGCCAATTGGTCCATCAACAGCACGGCGCACAGCGCCAACACTGCCGCCCCTACCAACATAAGGCGTAAACGCTGGATCGCCGCTTGGCGCTGCCGCTCTCGCCAGGGCATCAAATTGAGGCGCAACATCAATGCAGGCTCCCAAGCGCCAAGGCAAAGGCCAACGCCATGCAGCCGTCCTGGCAGTGCACACCTGCCACAGGCGGCAACGGGTGGCACGGCAAGCCAAAGCGCTCACTCAGACGAAGCAGCGAGTCTTGACCGATTGCCGACGCACCCGCCACAAGCAGTTCAGTCGGCATCTGGCCATCTGCCAGTTCATCGAGCAGCTCCAGGCCTGCCCCCGTCTCCAGCGGCCACTCAAGCCGGACAGGCAGGGTATCGCCAAGCCAGCCATGCAACGTTGCGCTTCCCGGCTCGATGCGCAGCAGCGCTGCGCCACTGTGGCCTTGACCCGGCAGCAGGCGACGCAGGGCAATTGTGTCAACTTCCACCACCTCGAGTTCCAGATCCGCGGCTTCGAAGGCAGCGACCAAAGGCTGCAGCGAGCTTTGCCGGCTGGCCGCAACCAATACATCCTGACATCCCGGTTGCAGCAGGGAGTCCCCCAGTACCTGAAAGTCCAATGCCAGATCTTCGAGTGGGAAAGGGAAGAGCTGCTCCGCATCACCCAGCAGTTGCGCCTCCAGCTGGCTGGGGGCCTGACCCTCAGGCAAGCGGCACAGCTTGCAGATGACCTGCGAGGCGGGCAGTGCCACTGCGGCTCTACGTAGGCGCCTGCCCGATTGCTGACACGCGTTGCGCAAAGTAGCTATCAAGCGCTCTGGCCCCTGCGATCGGTTGCCAGGCGCGAGCGGCTCGAACTCATGCACCGCCCAGACAAGCGGCTCATAACGCCCCCTGTGGCCCCGCAGTTGGGCAACCCGCAGTGAATCCGAGGTGATTTCCACCCCCAGCAGTGAACTGGCATCCTTGCCAAAGCGTCCTAACATCACGATTTCCTTGTTACAACCATGAACCGCCACACTGCCGGGCCCTGAAGGGCCAAACGGTGCAGCGAGCCGCCTGGCCGGTCACCCGGCGAAGCGAAAAGTGCTTATAATGCCCAGCGTTTTTTTAGTCCGCCGGCCCCGTGCGCAATTCACCTCTCAACCTGGACACCGAAAAGCCTTGATACGCCTGCTGAAGTTCTTCTGGTGGTCTTTCGTCGCAGTCATCTGCGCGCTCGTACTCGGTGTGAGCGGTGCGTTTCTGTATCTTAGCCCCAACCTGCCATCGGTCGATTCACTCAGAAGCATCCAGTTGCAGATCCCACTGAGGGTCTTTAGCAGTGACGGCAAGCTGATCGCCGAGTTTGGCGAAATGCGGCGCTCGCCGATCCGCTTCGCGGACATTCCGCCACAGTTCATTCAGGCACTTCTGTCAGCCGAGGACGACAATTTCCTCAACCACTACGGTGTCGATCCGAGCAGCCTGATGCGTGCTGCTACCCAACTGGTGAAGTCCGGTCACATTCAGACCGGCGGCAGCACCATTACCATGCAGGTGGCCAAAAACTACTTCCTCACCAGCGAACGCAGCTTCTCGCGCAAGACCAGCGAAATTTTGCTGGCTCTGCAGATCGAGCGCGAACTGACCAAGGACGAGATCCTTGAGCTGTACGTGAACAAGATCTACCTGGGCAACCGCGCCTACGGTATCGACGCCGCGGCTCAGGTTTACTACGGCAAGTCGATCCGCGACGTGAGCCTGGCACAGATGGCAATGATCGCCGGTCTGCCGAAAGCACCCTCACGTTTCAACCCGCTGGCCAACCCGGCCCGTGCCAAGGAGCGCCGTGACTGGATCCTTGGGCGCATGTACAAGCTCGGCAAGATCGACGAAGCCAGCTACCAGGCTGCCCTGGCCGAACCGCTCAACGCCAGCTACCACGTACCGACCCCTGAGGTGAACGCACCTTACGTGGCTGAAATGGCCCGCGCCGAAATGGTCGGCCGCTATGGCGGTGATGCCTACACCGAGGGTTTCCGCGTGACCACTACGGTGCCTAGCGATATGCAGGAAATGGCCAACAAGGCCATCCTCAACGGCCTCACCGAGTACGACGAACGCCATGGCTATCGTGGCCCGGAGGCGCGCTTCCCAGGCAAGACGCATGCTGCCTGGCAACAAGAGCTGAACAAGCAGCGTAACCTCGGCGCGCTGGAGCCGGCCATCGTCACCCAGGTCGAGAAAACCGGCATCAAGGTGCTGACCCGTGACGGCAAGGATGAAGAGGTTGCCTGGGACACCATGAAGTGGGCACGCCCCTACATCAACACCAACGCCCAAGGCCGTTCGCCGCAGTCGCCCGCTGACGTCGCGCAAGTCGGCGACCTGGTGCGCCTGCAGCGCCTGGACGATGGCAAGCTCAAGTTCAGCCAAGTCCCCACCGCGCAGAGCGCGCTGGTCACCCTCGACCCGAACAATGGCGCCATCCGCGCGCTGGTAGGTGGTTTCTCGTTCGAGCAGAGCAACTACAACCGCGCCATGCAGGCCAAGCGCCAGCCGGGTTCGAGCTTCAAGCCGTTCATTTACAGCGCAGCCCTGGACAGCGGCTACACCGCCTCCAGCCTGGTCAACGATGCCCCGATCGTATTCGTCGATCAGTATCTGGACAAGGAATGGCGCCCCAAAAATGACACCAACACCTTCCTTGGCCCGATTCGCTTGCGCGAGGCGCTGTACAAGTCCCGTAACCTGGTTTCGATTCGCTTGCTGCAGGCCATGGGGGTGGATCGCACCATCGATTACATCACCAAGTTCGGCTTCAACAAGCAGGACCTGCCGCGCAACCTGTCGCTGGCACTGGGTACCGCAACCCTGACACCGATGGAAATCGCGACGGGCTGGAGCACCTTTGCCAATGGCGGCTACAAGGTGAACCCGTATCTGATCGACCGCATCGAGAGCCGCAGTGGTGAAACGCTGTTCACCGCCAATCCAGCCCGCGTCCCTCAAGGGGCTGAGGACAATGCAGGGTTGCCTGCTGCGGAGCAACCGATCAGCACTTCCGCCCTGCCAGGCGAGGCGCCCTCTGCCCTTGGCGAGGTTGCACCACCACCGCAAACCCCGGCCGTCGCTGAACGAATCGTCGACAATCGCACTACTTACATCCTCACCAGCATGCTGCAGGATGTGATCAAACGCGGCACCGGCCGCCGGGCCCTGGCTTTGGGCCGTGACGACCTGGCCGGCAAGACCGGTACCACCAACGAGTCCAAAGATGCCTGGTTCTCAGGCTACAACGCCGATTTTGTGACCACCGTGTGGGTTGGCTTCGACCAGCCAGAAAGCCTCGGCCGTCGCGAGTACGGCGGCACGGCGGCACTGCCTATATGGATGAAATTCATGGGCGCGGCGCTGCACGGCAGGCCAAGCCATGCGCCAGCGGAGCCGGACGGCATCCTCAGCCTGCGAGTCGACCCGGTGAGCGGACGCGCGGCCTCGCCAAGCACGCCTAACGCCTACTTCGAACTGTTCAAAGCCGAGGACTCGCCACCGTCGGTGGACGAACTAGGCAATGGCGTTGCGCCAGGTAGCCCGCTGCCAGCCGATGAAGCGGCGCCTATGGACCTGTTCTGACCCTCAACTTGGGGTGATGCATCTACAAGCGCCGCCCGGGTGGCGCTGGCTCTCACAGCCACCACAACCCTCAAGACGAACACAAAAAAGCCCCGACTCTCGCGAGTCGGGGCTTTTTAGTGCCGCAAGCGCTGCTATCAGCCGTTGAACACTTCATCCACGCTGTTGAGCGGGTAGTGCTTCGGATACGGCAGCGTTGCCACACCGGACTCGATGGCGGCTTTGGCCACAGCGTCGGAGACGACGGTGATCAGGCGCGCGTCCAGCGGTTTCGGGATGATGTACTCGCGGCCGAACTCCAGGCCTTCAACACCGTAGGCATCGCAGACTTCCTTAGGCACTGGCAACTTGGCCAGGTCTTTCAGGGCGATGGCGGCAGCGATCTTCATTTCTTCGTTGATGCGCTTGGCGCGAACGTCCAGGGCACCACGGAAGATGAATGGGAAGCCCAGTACGTTGTTGACCTGGTTCGGGTAGTCGGAGCGACCGGTCGCCATGATCACGTCGTTGCGAGTAGCGTGGGCCAGCTCTGGGGAGATTTCTGGGTCCGGGTTCGAGCAGGCGAACACGATCGGGTTGGCAGCCATCGACTTCAGGCCTTCTGGGCTCAGCAGGTTCGGGCCGGACAGGCCAACGAACACATCAGCGCCGTCCAGAGCATCGGCCAGCGTGCGCTTATCAGTGGCGTGGGCGAACTGGGCCTTGTACTGGTTCAGGTCGTCACGGCCAGCGTGAATCACGCCGCTGCGGTCGATCATGAAGATGTTTTCGACCTTGGCGCCCATGCTGACCAGCAGCTTCATGCAGGAGATGGCAGCCGCGCCGGCACCCAGGCAGACGATCTTGGCATCTTCGAGCTTCTTGCCGGCGATTTCCAGGGCGTTGATCATGCCGGCCGCGGTCACGATTGCGGTGCCGTGCTGGTCATCGTGGAACACTGGAATATCGCACTGCTCGATCAGGGTGCGTTCGATTTCGAAGCACTCAGGAGCCTTGATGTCTTCGAGGTTGATACCACCGAAGGTGATCGAGATACGCTTGACGGTGTCGATGAAAGCCTGCGGGCTTTCCGAGTCGACTTCGATGTCGAACACATCGATACCAGCGAAACGCTTGAACAGAACGCCCTTGCCTTCCATCACTGGCTTGGATGCCAGTGGGCCAAGGTCACCCAGACCCAGGATAGCGGTGCCATCGGAAATGACCGCGACCAGGTTGCCCTTGCCGGTGTACTTGTAAGCCAGCTCAGGATCACGGCCGATTTCACGCACAGGCTCTGCAACACCTGGGCTGTAGGCCAGGGCGAGATCACGGGCGGTGGCAGTGGGCTTGGAGAGCTCGACGCTCAGTTTTCCCGGACGGGGCTGAGCGTGGTATTCGAGAGCGGCAGTTTTCAGGTCTGACATGGTGGGCATTCCGCTATTTACTGTTCTGACGGGCCGCCGAGGATACGCAAAGAGCCGGGGAGTCACAAGACTGGTCAGTCACTTGTGTCAAGGCCTTTAGCCTACGACTTTAAGCTATCACACACGGGGCATGCGGCACTCAGTGTGTACAATTCAATAGCGAAATGTCTACATCTTTCGGCTTGATGTGCGCTCAAGCATACTGGGGTCTGTCAGAGGTAAAACCCAGCGCCGCTGCCCTGGCTTGAGCCCGCCCTGGCGGGATCGATCCTTCACCCAGCCCCGCACCTCGACCTGGCGCCCTTTGAGGTTATCGAAGAACCGCGCCGGGAAGGAGGGTTGCAGACGAGCGGGAATCTGCAACACCACACGCCTGTCCAGTTCCAGCCAGACGCCACCACGATTGCGTTCGATGTTTCCCACAGTGCCAGTCAGCACGGCGAAGCCCGATTGCTTTACACGTTCGGCCCTGAGCACGGGCGAGTTGCCCCACAGACCGGCCTGTTGGTTGCGCGCCACCTGCTCGGCCGCGCGCTGGCAGCCCACCAACCGCACATTGGGTGCGACCGCGACACGAAACCCAAGCCCTTCGCTGAGCAACTGTGCTTCCAGATTGTTGCCACTGCGGTCATAAACATGCGCCAGGGTGCGGCCATATTTGTCCTTGCCCTGCACGCCTGGCACCAGCCCCACGCGCCCGTCGCTGGCCTTGACCAGTGCTTGCAGGCGCTGCCTGGCGGCCTCGGCATAAGGCTCGCTGGGTTGTGCTTTGCGCCCGATCTCTGGGGCATTGATGCCGATCATGCGAACGCTGCGACCGTCGGTCAGGCGCAGGGTGTCGCCGTCGACCACTTGGCGCACCGCTACCCGCTGTGGCTGGTCAGGCACCGGGCAGAACGCCAGGGCTGGGAGGTGCCAGATTGCGCCCACAAAAAAAGCGCCCACAAGGGGCGCCTTTTTCAGCAACACTGCGAAGCCCGAAGGGTTCGCCATGCGCATGATTACTTCTTGGTACCGAACATACCGAAGCGATCGGCGAACTTCTGTACGCGGCCGCCGGTGTCCAGAACTTTCTGCTTACCGGTGTAGAACGGGTGGCACAGGTTGCAAACGTCGATCGCCAGGGTGTCGCCCAGGGTCGAACGAGTTTCGAACTTGTTACCGCAGCTGCAGGTGACTGCAACTACTTCGTAGTTCGGGTGGATACCTTCTTTCATGGTCACTTCCTCAAGCTGCGTGCCGCCACCCAACACCTATTGTTGAATACCGCACGTAATTAGGCGGCAAATAATACCAGAGCATCGCGCCAACGCAAGTTGTCGCTTGCACCGACCGTCGTCTGCTAGGCTCGCCAGTCTTCGAAACGCCCTGCGAGACCTCACGCGTGCCCGACGTCATTCTGCGCCTTGCCCTGCCCTCCCCGTTGCGCCGCCTGTTCGATTACAAGGCGCCTGCAAGCATGGCGCGCCAAGCACTGACCCCCGGCATGCGCGTTCGCGTGCCATTCGGGCGCCGCGAAATGATCGGTGTGCTGGTGGAGGTGTGTGCACAGAGCGAGGTGCCCGCCGACAAGCTAAAGCCCGCCAGTGCCTTGCTCGACTCGGTTTCGCCGATCCCGCCAGCGCTGTTCAAGCTGTGCCTATGGACCGCGCAGTACTACCAGCACAGCCTTGGCGACACCTTGAGCTGGGCCCTGCCTGCGCTGCTGCGCCAGGGCGAGCCCGCCGAGATGCGCCAGGAGCGCTTCTGGCACGTAGCACCCGACGCACGCCTGGAGGACCCACGCATCGCCCGCGCGCCACGTCAGCGCGATGCCCTCAAGACCCTCGCCCAGCACCCGCACGGCGTGGCGCACAGCCTGCTGAGCAAGCTGAACCTGAACAAGGACAGCCTCGACCTGCTGCTGGCCAAGGAACTGGTTCAACTGGAGGTACGCCGCCACCAGCCGGCGCCACGCCATGAACATTTGCTGGCGCAGCCGGAATTACCGCTGAACGACGAACAACGCGATGCGTTCGACGCCGTGCGGGAGGGTTTTGACGCGTTTGCTGCCTTCCTGCTGGCCGGCGTCACCGGCAGCGGCAAGACCGAGGTGTACCTGCAACTGATTCGCGAAACCTTGGAGGCCGGTAAGCAGGCCCTGGTACTGATCCCGGAAATCAACCTAGGGCCGCAAACCCTGGCGCGCTTCGAGCAGCGCTTCAACGCCCGCATCGCCTTGCTGCACTCGGCCGTGAATGATCGTGAGCGCCTCGACGCCTGGCTGGCCGCTCGCGACGGCGAGGCCGACATCATCATCGGTACGCGCTCGGCGCTGTTCACGCCGATGAAAAACCCAGGGCTGATCATCATCGATGAAGAACACGACGGCTCCTACAAACAGCAGGAAGGCCTGCGCTACCACGCCCGCGACCTGGCGCTGGTACGCGCCCAGCAAGAGAACATTCCGATCTTGCTCGGCTCCGCGACGCCGTCGCTGGAAACCTTGCACAACGCACTTACCGGCCGCTATCGCCTGCTGCGCATGAACCAGCGCGCCGGTGGTGCCCGCCCGCCGCGCATGTTGCGCCTGGATGTGAAGAGCCTGCCGTTGGACAGCGGTATCAGTGGCCCTTTGCAACAGGCCATTCGCCAGACCCTGGAGGCCGGTCAGCAGGTGCTGGTGTTCCTCAACCGCCGCGGCTTCGCCCCAACCTTGCTGTGCCATGACTGCGGCTGGCTGTCCGAATGCCCGCGCTGCGATGCACGCATGACCGTGCACCAGCGCTCTGGCGTGCTGCGTTGCCATCACTGCGGCTACGACGAGCGCCTGCCGCAGCAGTGCCCGCAGTGCAATCATGTCGACCTGCGCCCGGTTGGCGCCGGCACCGAACGCGCAGAAGAACGCTTGAAAGTGCTTTTTCCGGACTACCCGATTTTGCGCGTGGACCGCGACAGCACGGCCCGTAAGGACGCCATGCATACGCTTTTCACGACCATTCAGCGCGGCCAGCCGAGCATCCTCGTGGGCACCCAGATGCTAGCCAAAGGGCATCACTTCCCTCGGGTGACCTTGGTAGCCATCCTCGATGCCGATGGGGGCCTGTTCTCCGGCGACTTCCGCGCCAGCGAGCGCATGGCCCAACTGATCGTGCAGGTAGCGGGCAGGGCCGGGCGCGCCGAGGAACCGGGCAAGGTGGTCATCCAGACTCACTTGGCCGACCACCCACTGCTGGTGCAATTGACCGAACAAGGCTACTTCGCCTTCGCCGAACAGGCTTTGGACGAACGGCGCAATGCCGGGCTGCCGCCGTTCTCTCACCTGGCCCTGCTGCGCGCCGAAGCGCACAAGCCCGGCCAGGCCGAAGGCTTCCTCGACCAAGCCTGCGCCGCGGCCGAGCGCCTGGTGGCAGAACAGCAACTGCCAGGCATCGAGCTGCTTGGCCCGGTGCCTGCGCCCATGGAGCGGCGCGCCGGGCGCTTTAGGGCGCAACTGTTGGTTCAGGCCAATACTCGAGCCCCCTTGCATCGACTGATCAGTGCCTGGTTGCTAGTGTTGGAGCAGCTGCCGAGCGGGCGCCAGGTACGCTGGTCGCTGGACGTCGACCCGGTGGACCTTTATTGAGCATGTGCCCTAAAGGTTGGCAACCCGCGCCCAGCAACGGATAATGCCCAGTTTTTCCACCAGCGCATCCAGGCGCCCTACCGCGCTTGCGGTCGAAAAGAGATCCCAATGAAAGACACCATTCGCCAGCTGATCCAGCAAGCCCTCACCCAACTCGTCACCGACGGTGTGCTGCCTGAAGGGCTCTCGCCGGCGATTCAGGTGGAAAATGCCCGGGACAAGACCCACGGCGACTTCGCCAGCAACATCGCCATGATGCTGGCCAAGCCAGCTGGCATGAAGCCGCGCGAGCTGGCAGAAAAACTGATCGACGCATTGCCGGCCAGCGCCGACATCAGCAAGGTCGAGATCGCCGGCCCTGGCTTTCTGAACTTCTTCCAGAACACCGAGGCCCTTGCCCAGCGCCTGGACGCAGCGCTGGCCGATGCCCGCCTGGGTGCCCGCAAGGCAGGCCCTGCGCAGAAGGTAGTGGTCGACATGTCGGCGCCGAACCTGGCCAAGGAGATGCACGTTGGCCACCTGCGTTCGACCATCATTGGTGATAGCGTCGCCCGCGTGCTGGAGTTTCTTGGTGACCAAGTCGTTCGTCAGAACCACGTAGGCGACTGGGGCACCCAGTTCGGCATGCTGCTGGCCTACCTGGAAGAAAACCCGATCACCAGCGACGAACTGTCGGACCTGGAAAACTTCTACCGCGCCGCCAAGAAGCGCTTCGACGAGTCTGAGGCGTTCGCGACCCGCGCCCGCGGCCTGGTGGTCAAACTGCAGGCCGGCGACCCAGACTGCATGGCACTGTGGACCCGCTTCAAGGACATCTCGCTGTCGCACTGCCAGAAGACTTACGAGCTGCTCAACGTCAAGCTGACCATGGCCGACGTGATGGGCGAAAGCGCCTACAACGCCGACTTGGCCAACGTGGTCGCAGACCTCAAGGCCAAAGGGTTGCTGGTCGAAGACCAAGGCGCCCAGTGCGTATTCCTCGAAGAATTCAAGAACAGCGAAGGCGAGCCACTGCCGGTGATCGTACAGAAGGCCGATGGCGGATACCTGTACGCCACTACCGACCTGGCGGCCGTGCGCTACCGCAGCAACGTGCTCAAGGCCGACCGCGCCTTGTACTTCGTCGACCAGCGTCAGGCCCTGCACTTCAATCAGGTATTCGAAGTGGCCCGCCGTGCTGGCTTCGTCGGCCACCCAATGCAGATGGAGCACATGGGCTTCGGTACCATGAACGGCGCCGATGGCCGCCCGTTCAAAACCCGCGATGGCGGGACCGTGAAGCTGATCGACCTGCTCAACGAAGCCAAAGATCGCGCCTACGCGCTGGTCAAGGAAAAGAACCCGAGCCTGGGCGAAGATGAACTGCGCCGCATCGGTGAGGTGGTTGGCATCGGCGCGGTGAAATACGCCGACCTGTCCAAGCATCGCACCAGCGACTACAGCTTCAACTTCGAACTGATGCTCAACTTCGAAGGCAACACAGCGCCGTATCTGCTTTATGCCTACACCCGCGTGGCTGGCGTGTTCCGCAAGCTGGGCAAAGGCTTTGACCAAGTCGATGGCCACATCGTGCTGCAAGCCGCCCACGAGCAGGACCTGGCGGCACGCTTGGCGCAGTTCGGTGAGGTGCTCAACAGCGTGGCCGAGAAAGGCACCCCGCACGTGCTGTGCAGCTACCTCTACGACCTGGCTGGCCTGTTCTCGAGCTTTTACGAGAACTGCCCGATTCTCGCCGCCGACACCCCAGAGCAGCAGCAGAGCCGCCTGCGCCTGGCTGCACTGACTGGCCGCACCCTCAAACAAGGTCTGGAACTGCTCGGCCTGGAAACCCTGGAGCGCATGTAAGTTGGCTGCCAAGAAAAAACCAGCACCCAAACGCGGGGCCAGCCGCCAGACCGCACCAGCCAAGCAGCCGATTCCGGGCTGGGTATGGTTGGCCGTAGGCCTGACGGTCGGTGCATTCATCGTCTTTCTCATGAAGCTCGAACCGGGTGGCGGCGATATCAAGCGCACCAAGCCCGAGCAGCAGAAGCCCGAGAAAGTGGCCGAGGCCGGCAAGTCAACCACGGCGACCTCTGCACAGCAGCCAGTCAAGCCCAAGTACGACTTCTACACGCTGCTGCCCGAATCCGAGGTCATCGTGCCGCCGGAGGCTGTGCCCGAAAAAACCCCGCCAGTCCCTGCCCAGCCCGTCACTCCAGTGACACCGGCGGAGGCTGCGAAAATCGATACCGCACGCGCTCAGGCCGCCTTGCTGGGGCAAACCCCGCCCCCGGCACCTCCGGTGATCAAGCCCGCCGCTACCACGCAGTACTTCATGCAGGCGGGTTCTTTCCGCAAGCAGGCCGACGCCGACAAAGTGCGTGCGCAGATCATCCTGCTGGGCCTGGCGGTCAAGGTCGAGTCGGGTACCGTGAAGGATGAAACCTGGTACCGGGTGCTGGTCGGGCCGTTCAGCAACCGCGAACAGCTGACCGGGGCACAAAAGCAGTTGTCGGGGGCAGGCTTCAACAACCTGCTACTGCAGCAGCGACAGACCCGCCAGTAATGAAAAAGGCCTTGCCGTACAACGCGACAAGGCCTTTTTTACGCGCAGGCGTTTAGCGATTGCGGGCGTTGGCTTCGGAAATCTGGCCGTTGAGGGTCCAGAAATCGTAGAGCACCCCAACGAGGAACAGGCCGCCGGTAAAGAAGTAGATGATCGCCGTGATCCACTTGCCCTGGTAAAGACGGTGTACGCCGAAAATGCCGAGGAAGGTCAGCAGTATCCAGGCGATGTTGTAGTCGATACGGCCCGATTGGAAACGCATGTCCGCCTCACGGTCCATCGACGGGATCAGGAACAGGTCGATCAGCCAGCCGATGCCGAGCAGGCCCAGCGTGAAGAACCAGATCGTCCCGGTAATGGGCTTGCCGTAGTAGAAACGGTGAGACCCGGTAAAGCCGAAAATCCACAACAGGTAGCCAATGACCTTGCTGTGGGTGTCGTGATACGGCACGCCCTGTTGATAACTGTTCATTCATAGCCCTCCTGGGTTATCCGAAAATTTTCTAAAAAAAGTTGTGACTTTTTCGCCGCAGGGCGACGTACGGCAACATGACAATCGACCAACGGCCCAGAAAGGAGCCAAAAAGCTGTTATAAAGTTGCCCGCCAAACACATAATCACTCATAAGAGCTTCATCTATGCCGCCTTTATTCAAGACATGGCTGACCCTCTGCCTATTATTGCCCCTGGCCGCCCACGCCACCAACCGTGAGCAACGTCTTCCCAATGGCTTCACCGGTTACACCAGCAATGCAACGGTGAAACACGCGCCCACCAAGCAAACCTCGCTGCGCGCACGCTCGGCCTCTTCGAGCAAAAGTCATCACCTGCCTGCTGTAGCAGCCATGTCGCCCAAACAGAGCAGCAACGTACTGAGCCGTGCAGTCAATGTGCTAGGTACTCCTTATGTTTGGGGCGGCAGCAACCCGAAAAAAGGCTTCGACTGCAGCGGGTTGGTAAAGTACGCGTTCAATGATGTGGCAGACGTCGACCTGCCGCGCACCTCCAATGCCATGGCTCAAGGCCACGGCGTGAAAGTCGCCAAAAGCGACCTCAAGCCCGGCGACCTGATTTTCTTCAACATCAAAAGCCGCCGTGTGAACCACGTTGCCATCTACCTGGGTAACGATCGCTTCATCCACGCGCCTCGCAGGGGCAAGCGGGTGAGCATCGACAGCTTGAGCAAGCCGTACTGGCAGCAGCACTATGTGGTGGCCAAACGTGTACTGCCAAAAGAACAGCAAGCACTGAGCCTGGCCAAACGCTGATCTGATCAGCGCGAGTGAACCGCTCCCACGAGCCCTGTAGGAGCAGGTTCACCCGCTGTACGTCAGCACAGCCGCTACGGGTCACTAATCAACCCCCGCTCCCTCAGCCCCCGAATCGCTCCCTCCATCGTCCGCATGCCCTCCGCCGCCCCGGCCTGCATCACCGAACATAACTGCGCCATGCGCCCCTCGCGCACCAGATTGCGCACAGCAGGTGTCGCCGCCAGCACCTCACGCGCCGCGACACGGCCACCACCCGCCCGCTTGACCAGCGCTTGCGCCACCACCAAGCGTAATGACTCTGCCAGCATGGCCCTAACCAGTGGCTTTTCCGGCGCCTCGAAAACCTCGACCAACCGATCGATGCTGCCTGCAGCAGACCGCGTATGCACCGTGGCCAGCACCAGATGGCCGGTCTCTGCGGCACGCAACGCCAAGCGGATGGTTTCCAGATCGCGCAGCTCGCCAATCATGATCACATCGGGGTCCTGACGTAGCGCACTGCGCAAGCCTTGCGCGAAGTCGCGGCAGTGCCGGCCTACTTCACGCTGGTTGATCAGGCTGCATTTGCTGGTGTGGATAACTTCGATGGGGTCTTCAAGGGTGATGATGTGCAGCGCCCGTTCCCGGTTCAGCCGGTCGACCAAGGCCGCCAGGGTGCTTGACTTGCCGCTGCCGGTCGGGCCGCCTACCAGCACAAGCCCATCCGAATATCGCGCAACAGCTTGATACACTTCCTCGAGGTCGAGCTCATCCACGCAGGCTATGCGCTGAGCAATCAGCCTGATGGTGGCGGCCAGACCATTGAACTGCCGAAACAGATTGAGACGAAATCGCCCCAGGCCAGGTAACTGCAAGGCCAGGTCCAGCTCATCGCCATGCTGCCATTGCCGGCACTGGCTCTGATCGAGCAAGGGCGTTATCGCATCGCCCAACGCGGCTGCCGTAACCTCTGGCAGCGGCATGCGCCGTAAGTCCCCATCCACGCGCAGCATCGGTACCTCGCCCGTTGCCAGGTGCAGGTCGCTAGCCCTTGCATCCATGGCCCGGGCCAACAGGTCGGTCACATCCATGAGACTCCCCAATAGCCATCAAGCAGGTAGAATGCCGAAGATCTTCAGAGCAGACGGCATCGATCCATGTCCACCATAGCAGACAACCTTCGCGCCCTTGCCGCCCGAATCCACGACGCAACCCAGGCCGCCGGGCGTGAGCCGGGCAGCGTGCAGCTGCTGGCGGTCAGCAAAACCAAACCCGCCGCTGCCATCCGCGAAATCCACGCCGCCGGTGTGCGCGACGTGGGTGAAAACTACCTGCAAGAGGCACTGGCCAAGCAAGCGGAACTGCGCGACCTGCCCTTGATCTGGCACTTCATCGGCCCCATTCAGTCGAACAAGACCAAAGCCATTGCCGAACATTTCGACTGGGTACACTCCGTGGACCGCTTGAAGATCGCCCAACGCCTGTCCGAGCAGCGCCCTGCGGGCCTGGCGCCGCTGAACATCTGCCTGCAGGTGAACGTCAGCGGCGAAGACAGCAAGTCCGGTTGCGCCCCTGCCGACCTGCCAGCGCTGGCCAAGGCGGTGGCGGCATTGCCGAATCTGCGCCTGCGGGGGCTGATGGCGATACCTGAGCCCAGCGAAGATCGCACCATCCAGGAGGCGGCCTTTGCCAGCCTGCGCCAGCTCCAACAAGGCCTGGACCTTGGCCTCGATACCCTGTCGATGGGCATGAGCCACGATCTGGAGGCTGCCATCGCACAGGGAGCGACCTGGGTACGTATCGGTACCGCCCTGTTCGGCGCCCGCCAGTACGGCCCCGCCTGATTCCATGCTTTACTCACTCTTTCCTTCAAGGACCTGACATGAGCAAGACACGTATCGCCTTTATCGGCGCCGGCAACATGGCCGCCAGCCTGATCGGTGGCCTGCGTGCCCAAGGCCTGGACGCGGCGCAGATCCGTGCCAGCGACCCGGGCGCCGACACCCGCACCCGCATCCAGGCCGAACACGGTATCGAGGCGTTCGAAGACAACGCCCAGGCTGTCGAGGGCGCCGACGTCATCGTGCTGGCGGTCAAACCGCAGGTCATGAAAGATGTGTGCGCGGCGCTCAACC
Organism: Pseudomonas sp. KCJK9000; assembly: GCF_046230725.1. Lineage (NCBI taxonomy): Bacteria > Pseudomonadati > Pseudomonadota > Gammaproteobacteria > Pseudomonadales > Pseudomonadaceae > Pseudomonas > Pseudomonas sp. KCJK9000. The sequence goes on from NZ_JBJJLN010000018.1 coordinate 68,819, forward strand.
CAAACCTCAAAGCGGGGCAACTGATTGTCTCCATCGCCGCCGGCATCACCTGCGCCAGCCTGCAGGCATGGCTTGGCGATGTTGCGCTGGTGCGTTGCATGCCCAACACGCCGGCCCTACTGCGCCAAGGCGTCAGCGGCCTTTATGCCACCGCCCAGGTATCCGCCGAACAACGTCAGCAGGCCGAACAGCTGCTGTCGGCGGTCGGTGCCGCCCTGTGGCTCGAGCAGGAGCAGCAACTGGACGCGGTCACTGCGGTATCCGGCAGCGGCCCGGCCTACTTTTTCCTGCTGATCGAGGCGATGACCGCTGCCGGCGAAAAATTGGGGCTACCTCGCGAAATCGCCTCTGAGCTGACCCTGCAAACCGCCTTGGGCGCCGCCCACATGGCGGTCGCCAGCGATGTCGATGCCGCTGAACTGCGCCGTCGTGTCACCTCGCCAGCCGGCACCACCGAAGCGGCCATCAAGTCCTTCCAGGGCAATGGCTTCGAGGCCATCGTCGAGCAGGCGTTGCAAGCGGCGTCAAAACGGTCTGCAGAGCTGGCCGAACAACTGGGCAAATAAGGAGCTGTCGATGAATGCACTGTCCGGCGCCGCGATCTTCGTGGTGCAAACCCTGGTCAGCCTGTATCTGGTGATCGTGCTGCTGCGCTTCGTGCTGCAGCTGGTGAAGGCCAACTTCTACAACCCCTTGAGCCAGTTCGCCGTGCGCGCAACCCAGCCGCTGCTCAAGCCGATCCGTCGAATAATTCCGAGCATCGCTGGCCTGGACACTTCCTCGCTGCTGCTGGCGATCGTGATTCAGGCGCTGTTGATGGGCTTCGTGTTGATGGTCACCTACGGCACCTTCGGCGACATCCTGCACCTGCTGATGTGGGCCATCATCGGGGTCACCTCGCTGTTCCTGAAAATCTTCTGGGTGGCGATGATCGTCATGGTGATCGTCTCGTGGGTTGCCCCTAACAGCCACAACCCCGCTGCCGAGCTTGCATGGCAGATCAGCGAGCCGGTGCTGGCGCCCTTCCGCCGCATCGTGCCCAACCTGGGCGGCATGGACATATCGCCGATCTTCGCCTTCCTGGCGATCCAGGTGATCCAGTCGTTCGTCATGCCTCCGCTGGCGGCCTACGCAGGCATGCCACAAGAACTGTGGCGCATGATCTAAGCGCCTGGCCCTGCTGTTGCCTCCAGAGGCAAGCCTTCGCTTGCCGCTGGGGGTAGCGCTCTTTAGACTTACGCCTCCGTCAAGCGTGAGCAGGGTCGATGTCCACTGTCCTTCCCGAAGATTCCGTCGGTCTGGTTACACCTCAGATTGCCAGGTTCGATGAACCGCTGGCCCTGGCCTGCGGCCGTTCGCTGAACAGCTATGAACTGGTCTACGAGACCTACGGCACACTGAACCCCAGCGCGAGCAATGCCGTGCTGATCTGCCATGCACTGTCCGGCCACCACCACGCTGCTGGCTACCACGCCACCACCGACCGCAAGCCAGGCTGGTGGGATAGCTGCATCGGCCCTGGCAAGCCGATCGATACCAATCGCTTCTTCGTGGTCAGCCTGAACAACTTGGGCGGCTGCAACGGCAGCACCGGCCCAAGCAGCACCAACCCGGCTACCGGCAAGCCCTACGGCGCCGAATTTCCGGTGCTGACGGTGCAAGACTGGGTACACAGCCAGGCACGGCTGGCCGACCGCCTGGGCATCGGCCAGTGGGCTGCCATCGTCGGCGGCAGCCTCGGCGGCATGCAGGCGCTGCAATGGACCATCACCTACCCCGAGCGTGTGCGCCATTGTGTAGACATCGCCTCGGCGCCCAAGCTGTCGGCGCAGAACATCGCGTTCAACGAGGTCGCACGCCAGGCCATCCTCACCGACCCTGAGTTTCACGGCGGCTCGTTCCAGGATCAAGGTGTGATTCCGAAACGTGGCCTGATGTTGGCACGTATGGTCGGCCACATCACTTACCTATCCGATGACTCGATGGGTGAGAAGTTTGGCCGTGAACTGAAAAGCGACAAACTCAACTACGACTTTCACAGCGTCGAATTCCAGGTCGAAAGCTACTTGCGCTATCAGGGCGAGGAGTTTTCCGGCCGTTTCGACGCCAATACTTACCTGTTGATGACCAAGGCTCTGGACTATTTCGACCCGGCCGCTGCCCAAGGCGGCGACCTGGCGGCCACCCTGAGCCACGTCAAAGCCGATTACTGCATCATCTCGTTCACCACCGACTGGCGCTTCTCGCCGGCCCGCTCGCGAGAGATCGTCGATGCCTTGATGGCCGCACGCAAGAACGTCTGCTACCTGGAGATCGATTCACCTTATGGGCACGATGCCTTCCTGATCCCCACGCCTCGCTACATGCAGGGTTTCGCGAACTACATGAACCGCATCGTCATCTGAGGACAGCATGAGAGCCGACCTGGAAATCATCCACGAGTGGATTCCCGCCGGCAGCCGGGTACTGGACCTGGGCTGCGGCAGTGGCGAGCTTCTGGCCTCGTTGCGTGACCGCAAGCAGGTCACCGGCTATGGCCTGGAGATCGATGCCGACAATATCGCCGCTTGCGTGGCAAAAGGTGTCAACGTCATCGAGCAGGACCTGGACAAAGGCCTGGGCAACTTCGCCAGCAACAGCTTCGACGTTGTGGTCATGACCCAGGCCCTGCAGGCTGTGGAGTATCCTGACCGCATCCTCGACGAAATGCTGCGAGTGGGCCGCCAGTGCATCATCACCTTCCCCAACTTCGGTCATTGGCGCTGCCGTTGGTATCTGGCCACCAAGGGCCGCATGCCAGTGTCGGACTTCATGCCCTACACCTGGTACAACACACCGAACATCCACTTCTGCACGTTCGCCGACTTCGAACAGCTGTGTCACGAACGCCGGGCCAAGGTGCTGGACCGCCTAGCCGTCGACCATTTGCATCGCAACGGGTGGGCTGGCCGGCTTTGGCCTAATCTTCTGGGTGAAATCGGCATCTACCGTGTCAGCAGCCCGGGCTTGCGGGAGCACCACCTGGCGGTCTGACGCTTTCCGGAGGAATCGCACCATGCGTCGTCGCCTAGCCCTGTTACTGATCAGCCTGTGCCTGGCTCTGCCAGCACTGGCGTCCGAAGCTGCTCGCCCCGAGCGCAAGGAAGTCTTCGGCGACGTTACGGTGCACTACAGCGCTTTCACCTCAAGCATGCTGCAACCGGACATTGCCGCTGCCGCCGGGCTGAACCGCAGCAAGAATCAGGGCGTGCTCAACATTGCCGTGCTCAAGGGCAACAAGCCTTCTACGGCGGTGGTCAGCGGCACTGTCAAAGACCTGACCGGCCGCACCAGCGCGCTGTCATTCAAGCAGATGACCGAACACGGCGCGGTGTATTACATCGCTCAGTTCAAAATCGAGCAGGCCCAGACCCTGACCTTCGACATCACGGTCGAAACCGGCGGGGTCAGCCATTCACTTAGTTTCAACCAGGAAGTCTTCCCAGGCGAATGATGAATCTCCAGCAACTCGTACTGGCCAGCCATAACGCTGGCAAACTCAAGGAACTTCAGGCCATGCTCGGCCAGTCGGTGAAGCTGCGTTCGATTGGCGAGTTCAGCCAGGTCGAACCCGAAGAAACCGGCCTGTCGTTCGTGGAAAACGCCATCCTCAAGGCGCGTAACGCCGCGCGGATTTCCGGCTTGCCGGCGCTGGCCGACGACTCAGGCCTAGCGGTGGACTTTCTTGGCGGTGCGCCAGGCATCTACTCGGCGCGCTACGCGGACGGCAAGGGTGATGCGGCCAACAACGCCAAGCTGCTCGATGCGTTGAAGGATGTGCCACAAGACCAGCGCGGCGCACAGTTCGTCTGCGTGCTGGCGCTGGTACGCCACGCCGACGATCCGCTGCCGATTCTTTGCGAAGGCCTGTGGCACGGCAGCATCCTGTTCGAGGCCAGCGGGGAGCATGGTTTCGGCTACGATCCGCTGTTCTGGGTGCCTGAGCGCCAGTGCTCCAGCGCTGACCTCGCACCTGTGGATAAAAACCAGCTCAGCCATCGCGCCCGCGCCATGGCCCTGCTGCGCCAACGTCTGGGCCTGGCATGATCGCAGCGCAGTCCCAACGCTGCGTGGCAGCAATGACCAGCCTGCCGCCGCTGGCGCTGTACATCCACATTCCGTGGTGTGTACGCAAATGCCCGTATTGCGATTTCAACTCCCATGCCGCGGGGCCTGAGCTACCAGAAGAGGCATACGTCGACGCGCTGTTGACCGACCTCGATCTGGAGCTGGCTGCCGTCCAGGGGAGGCCCCTGTCGTCGATCTTCTTCGGGGGCGGTACGCCTAGCCTGTTCAGTGCCAATGCCCTGGGGCGCCTGCTGCGCGGGGTCGAGCAGCGCATCCCGTTCGCATCGGACATCGAGATCACCCTGGAGGCCAACCCGGGGACTTTTGAGCAAGAGAAATTCGAGGCCTATCGGCAAACGGGCATCAACCGCCTGTCGATCGGGGTGCAGAGCTTTCAGCCTGCCAAGCTTCAGGCGCTAGGGCGCATCCACAATGGTGACGAAGCGGTTCGCGCTGCCGGCATGGCGCGCGCTGCTGGCTTCGACAACTTCAACATGGACCTGATGCACGGCCTGCCCGAGCAATCGCTTGACGATGCCTTGGGCGACCTGCAGCAGGCCATCGACCTCGGCCCTACCCATCTGTCGTGGTACCAGCTGACCGTCGAGCCAAATACGGTGTTCTGGAACCAGCCACCGGAACTGCCAGAGGACGATATCCTCTGGGACATCCAGGAGGCGGGCCAGGCGCTGATGGCAGCCAACGGCTTCAAGCAGTACGAAGTATCGGCCTATGCTCAGGCTGACCGGGCCGCCCAGCACAATCTCAACTACTGGCGCTTTGGCGACTTCATTGGCATCGGTGCCGGCGCCCACGGCAAGCTGACATTTGCCGACGGCCGCATCCTGCGTACCTGGAAGACCCGCCTGCCAAAGGATTACCTGAATCTGGCCAAGCCATTCAAGGCCGGCGAAAAGCTGTTGCCCGTTGAGGAGCTACCGTTCGAGTTCCTGATGAATGCGCTGCGCCTGACCGATGGCGTGGAGGCCGAGCTGTTCACCCAGCGCACCGGGCTGCCCCTGGCGCAGCTGGCCGAAGCACGACGTGCTGCCGAACAAAAGGGTCTTTTGCAAGTCGAACCGAATCGGCTGGTAGCCACACCGCGAGGCCAGCTGTTCCTCAATGACCTGCTGCAGTATTTCTTGACCTAAGGATGACCCATGGATCTGGTACTCGATCTGCTCGCTACGGTTTCTCGCTGGAGCCGCAGCAATCTGTCTGAGATTTCCCTTGCCTTGGTAGGCTGCCTGCTGGTGTTGTTCGGCACCGATATCAAAGGTTGGGTAGACCAGCGCCTGGGTGCCCTGGCGGGTGCGCTGCGCGTGCCGGTGATGGCGGCACTGGTGATGATCGGCAGTGGTGCGGCGCTGATCTATGCTACCCCCTGGGTGGTGAAGGGGTTGGGGCAATTCAACAACTATGCGCTGGCACCGGTGTTGCTGGTGGTGCTGGTGCTGATTGGCGTGGTGGCTGATCGCCGGGGATGATGCGCCACCAGCGTGTCAGCCTGGGCCGGCCTCTTCGCGGCTGAAGCCGCTGCCACTGGTTGAGCATCACCTCAAAGCATGCGCGCTACGGGAGCGGGCTCACCGCGAACACGGGCCAAAGCCCGTGATCACTACCTCATTAGATTTTTGGTGGGCAAACCCGCACACACGGCAGTGCTGCGGCGTATCGAAGGGCTTGATACGCCGGTCAGTCCACCTTCTCGAACTTCAGATCCCAGACCCCATGGCCCAGCCGTTCGCCACGACGCTCGAACTTGGTGATCGGGCGCTCCTGCGGGCGCGGCACGTAAGTACCGTCGTCAGCCTGGTTGCGATACCCCACAGCGGCGCTCATCACTTCGAGCATGTACTCAGCGTAAGGCTCCCAGTCGGTGGCCATGTGGAACACGCCGCCGGGCTTGAGCTTGCGACGTACCAACTCGGCAAACTCCAGTTGCACGATACGGCGCTTGTGGTGACGCGCCTTGTGCCACGGGTCTGGGAAGAACAGCATCAGACGGTCTAGGCTGTTGTCGGCTACGCAGCGATTGAGTACTTCAATCGCATCGCAGTCGTACACCCGCAGGTTCGTCAGGCCCTGAGTCAGCACGCCGTTGAGCAGCGCGCCGACACCCGGACGGTGCACTTCGACACCGATGAAATCCTGCTCCGGCGCAGCAGCGGCCATTTCCAGCAGGGAGTGCCCCATGCCGAAGCCAATCTCCAAGGTACGCGGCGCCGAACGGCCGAATACCTGGTCGTAGTCCACCGGGCTGTCGGCCAGCGGTAGGATGAACTGCGGGCCGCCCTGGTCGAGGCCACGTTGCTGGCCTTCGGTCATGCGCCCGGCACGCATCACGAAACTCTTGATGCGGCGGTGTGGGCGCTGGTCGCCGTCGGCGGAGATCGGCGTATCTTGCGAGTCAGTCATCAGGGGCTCTTACTTGATCAGACCATCCAGCGGCGAAGATGCGCTGGCATAAAGTTTTTTCGGCATGCGGCCGGCCAGATAGGCCATACGACCGGCGAGGATGGCGTGCTTCATCGCCTCGGCCATCATCACCGGCTGCTGTGCGTGAGCAATGGCCGAGTTCATCAGTACGGCCTCACAGCCCATTTCCATAGCGATGGTGGCGTCGGAGGCCGTGCCTACGCCAGCGTCGACCAGCACGGGCACCTTGGACTCCTCGAGGATGATCTGCAGGTTGTACGGGTTGCAGATACCCAAGCCAGTACCAATCAGGCCAGCCAGTGGCATCACCGCGATGCAGCCAGCTTCTGCCAACTGACGGGCAATGATCGGATCGTCGCTGGTGTACACCATGACGTCGAAGCCGTCCTTGACCAGCACTTCTGCGGCCTTGAGGGTTTCGATCACGTTGGGGAACAGGGTTTTCTGGTCGGCCAGGACCTCCAGTTTCACCAGGGTGCGCGACTCGTGGGACTTGTGCCCATCGAGCAGCTCGCGAGCCAGGCGGCAGGTACGCACTGCCTCGACCGCGTCGAAACAACCGGCGGTATTGGGCAGGATGGTGTACTTGTCAGGCGACAGCACGTCGAGCAGGTTCGGCTCGCCTGCATTCTGGCCCAGGTTGGTCCGGCGTACGGCCACGGTGACGATCTCGGCACCCGAAGCCTCGGTTGCCAGGCGGGTTTCTTCCATGTCACGGTACTTGCCGGTGCCCACCAGCAGGCGCGACTGGAAAGTGCGCCCGGCCAGGATGAAAGGCTTGTCGCTGCGAACGTTGCTCATCGATGTTCCTCTGGAAAGGGTTGCAGGCTATCGGGTGAATTGCCGGAGAGTGCTCAGCCGCCACCGATGGCGTGGACCACTTCGACCTGGTCGCCCTCATTGAGCGGCGTGCTGTCGTGCTGGCTGCGCGGCACGATATCCAGGTTGAGTTCCACCGCCACCCGGCGCCCGGTCAGTTCCAGGCGAGCAAGCAGCGCCGCAACGCTCTCGCCAGCGGGCAGTTCGTAAGGTTCACCGTTCAGTTGAATGCGCATGCGCACGGCCACCATTGTACTTTGGGGCCCGCATTCTAGCGCCGATCCACGCGCGAACCCAAGGGCACTGCACACCATTAGTCGCGATTGTGGACCGCTTGGTCAGCCAAGGCGCCAGGCAGCCAGGCCTAGGGTCAGCCAGCCGGCGAGCATGCATAGGCCACCGATAGGAGTGATCACCCCAAGCTTGCTGATGCCTGTCAGGGTCAGCACATACAGGCTACCGGAGAACAGCACGATACCGACGGCGAACAGACCGCCGGCCCAGCCGACCAGGCGCCCTGGCAGGTGCACCGAAAGCACGGCGACGCCGAAGATCGCCAAAGCATGTACCAACTGGTAGGTCACCCCGGTGTGGAAGATTGCCAAATAGTCGGCGCTGAGGCGGTTTTTGAGCCCGTGCGCGGCGAACGCGCCAAGTGCGACGCCTGTGAAGCCGAAAAAGGCGGCGAGCATGAGGAAGCTGCGAAGCATGGGACGACTCCTTCTATCGGGTCTGTATAATGGCCCGTTCCACTGGTCCGGCCAAGCCATCGCCATGCTGTCATCCATTCTTCGTCGCCTCGCCCGTGCCCTGCTCTGGTTCGCTGCCGGCAGCATCGTACTGGTGCTGGTGTTTCGCTGGGTTCCACCGCCAGGCAGCGCATTGATGATCGAGCGCAAAGTGCAGTCCTGGGTGAGTGGCGAACCGATCGAGCTGCAGCGCGACTGGGAGCCATGGGAAAACATCTCAGACGAGTTGAAAGTTGCGGTAATCGCCGGTGAAGACCAGAAGTTCGCCAGCCATTGGGGGTTCGACATACCGGCCATCCAAGCGGCGCTGGCTTACAACGAGCGCGGGGGCAGTATTCGCGGTGCCAGCACCCTGACCCAGCAGGTGGCCAAGAATCTGTTCCTGTGGTCGGGGCGCAGCTGGTTTCGTAAGGGGCTGGAGGCCTGGTTCACCGCACTGCTCGAATTATTCTGGCCCAAGGAGCGCATCCTTGAGGTGTACCTGAACAGCGCCGAATGGGGCAAGGGTATATTCGGCGCCCAGGCCGCGGCCCGATACCACTTTGGCGTCGATGCCAGCCAACTGACCCGCCAGCAGGCGGCTCAATTGGCCGCAGTGCTGCCGAGCCCGATCAAATGGAGCGCCAGCAGGCCCAGTGCCTATGTCGCAAGTCGAGCGGGCTGGATTCGTCGGCAGATGAGTCAGCTGGGTGGGCCGAGCTACCTCATGCAACTCGACTCGACGCGTAGGCCTTGATGCACTCTTCGCGGGTAAGCCCGCGCCCACAGGTTCGCTACTGACCCTTAGCTGTTGCAGTGCACCCGCCAGGAGGGTGATAAAACCAGCGCAAACGAAAAAGCCGCTCATCCTCCTCGGATAAGCGGCTTTTCAGCGTAACTTGGCGCAATCAGATGGTGATCAGCGCCTTGACCTTGTTCATCGCATTCTTCTCCAACTGGCGGATCCGCTCAGCCGAAACGCTGTACTTTTCAGCCAGCTCGTGCAAGGTAGCTTTTTCCTCAGCCAACCAGCGCTGATAGAGGATATCGCGACTGCGATCATCCAGCCCTTGCAGGGCTTCGTGCAGATTGCTAGTGGAGTTGTCACTCCAGTCGGCATCTTCCAACTGCACAGCCGGGTCGTAGCGGTGGTCTTCAAGGTAATGGGCAGGCGACTGGAAAGCGCTGTCGTCATCGGCTTCTGCCGCCGGGTCGAAGGCCATGTCCTGGCCGCTCAGACGGCTTTCCATCTCGCGCACTTCACGGGGCTCAACACCGAGGCTTTCAGCCACGCGGTGCACCTCGTCATTATTGAGCCAAGCCAAGCGCTTCTTCTGGCTACGCAGGTTGAAGAACAGCTTGCGTTGCGCCTTGGTGGTAGCCACCTTGACGATGCGCCAGTTGCGCAGGATGAACTCGTGGATCTCTGCCTTGATCCAGTGCACGGCGAAAGACACCAGGCGCACACCCATTTCCGGGTTGAAACGCTTTACCGCTTTCATCAGGCCAACGTTACCTTCCTGGATCAGGTCAGCCTGGGCCAGCCCGTAGCCAGCATAGCTACGCGCGATATGTACGACGAAACGCAGGTGGGCCATCACCATTTGCCGAGCGGCCTCAAGATCCTGCTCGTAATAGAGACGCTCGGCCAGATCACGCTCCTGCTCGACAGACAACAGCGGGATGCTGTTGACCGTGTGCACGTAGGCTTCCAGGTTTGCACCGGGCACCAGGGCATAGGCAGGTTGCAACGATGTGGTCATTCAAGAACCTCCGACTTACTGAATTTGCGCCTTGTGAGCGCTACCAACATAGACACGGCACGACCGTACAAGTTCAGCCGTGAACAAAGTGTCAATGCTGGCAGGTAAAAACTATCGCGGGGCCAACTCGTTCAAATGGCGAGCGACTGCGATCCATGCACCGATATACCCCAACAACACCGCTCCGATCAAGAGCGACAGACCATCGGAAGCGGGCACCCCGCCCAATGCGAAGTCACTGCCATACAGCCCCGAGAGCCCTACCACGGCCTCGTTCAGCCAGTTCAGGCCGAATGCCAGAATTGCCCAGGCCAATACCCCTGCACCCAGGCCATACAAGGCTCCCATGTACAGGAAAGGCCGGCGTACGTAGCTGTCGGTGCCACCGACCAGCTTGATGACTTCGATCTCGATACGGCGGTTTTCGATATGTAGACGAATTGTGTTACCGATTACTAACAACAGCGCAGAAATCAGCATCACCGCCAGGCCGAAGACGAAGCGATCACCCAGTTTGAGGATCGCCGCCAGGCGCTCCACCCAGACCAGGTCCAACTGCGCATTCTCGACTCGCGGCAATTCCGACAGGCGCTGACGCAGGGCTTCGAGGGCGGGCTTGTCGACTTCGGTCGGGGTCACCACCACCACCCCGGGCAACGGGTTGTCAGGCAGCTCGCGCAGCGCTTCGCCCAGCCCGGATTGCTGCTGGAACTCCTCAAGGGCCTGCCCAGGACTCACGTACTGGGCATCGGCAACACCCGGCATACGCTTGATCTCATCGCGCAAGGCCTCGCCCTGCTGGCTACCGGCATCGAGCTTCAGGTACAGCGAAATCTGCGCAGCACGCTGCCAGGAGCCCCCTAGCACTTCGATGTTCTTGAGCAGCAACGAAAGGCCCATGGGCATGCTCAAAGCCACCGCCATCACCAGGCAGGTGAAGAAGCTACCGATAGGTTGTTTGCCCAGGCGCCGCAGGCTGTCGGCAAGGCTGGCCCGGTGGCTCTCCAGCCAGGCGTGCAGCAAGGTGCGAAAATCCGGGCCGTCGTCGTGATCGCCGCCCTTTTTCTTCGACGGCTGCGGGTCGGCGGCCTTGGGCGCGACGCGCTCGGAAACCTTGGGTGTACGTGTAGTGCTCATTGCCCGGCCTCCCCATCGCCGATCAGACGGCCGCGCTGCAACGTCAGCATACGGTGGCGCATGCGCGCAATCAGTGCCAGGTCGTGACTGGCGATCAGAACGGTGGTGCCCAAGCGGTTGATGTCCTCGAACACGCCCATGATCTCGGCCGCCAGACGTGGGTCGAGGTTACCGGTGGGCTCATCGGCCAGCAGCAACGCCGGCTGGTGGACGATGGCCCTGGCAATACCGACCCGCTGTTGCTGGCCGGTGGACAGGTCCGCCGGGAACAGCTCGCCTTTGTCCGCCAGCGAAACACGCTCCAGCGCAGAGTCCACGCGCTTCGCGATCTCGGCCTTGGAAAGGCCGAGGATTTGCAGTGGCAAGGCGATGTTGTTGAACACTGTGCGGTCGAACAGCAGTTGATGGTTCTGGAACACCACGCCGATCTGCCGGCGCAGGAACGGGATCTGGGCGTTGCTGATCTGCCCTAGGTCTTGCCCGGCCAGCAGCAGTTTGCCACTCGTGGGGCGCTCCATGGCCAGCAGCAGGCGCAGCAACGTACTCTTGCCCGCACCCGAGTGGCCGGTGACGAACAGGAATTCGCCCCGGCGCGCCCGGAAACTCAGCTCATGCAAGCCGACATGGCCATTGGGGTAGCGCTTGGCAACCTGTTCGAATCGGATCATGGTCAGTCTCGCTCGGCGAACAGAGCCTTGACGAACGGCTCGGCTTCGAATGTGCGCAGGTCATCGATGCCTTCACCCACCCCGATGAAGCGGATGGGCAGCTTGAATTGCTTGGCCAGGGCGAAGATCACCCCGCCTTTGGCCGTGCCGTCCAGCTTGGTCAGGGCAAGGCCAGTCAATTCGACGCTCTGGTTGAAGTACTTGGCCTGGCTGATAGCGTTCTGCCCGGTGCCGGCATCCAGCACCAGCAGCACCTCGTGCGGCGCTTGGTCATCGAGCTTGCCGATCACCCGGCGAACCTTCTTGAGCTCTTCCATCAGGTTGTCTTTGGTGTGCAGGCGCCCGGCAGTGTCAGCGATCAGCACATCCACGCCACGGGCCTTGGCGGCCTGCACGGCGTCGAAGATCACCGAAGCGGAATCGGCGCCAGTGTGCTGGGCGATCACCGGGATCTGGTTGCGTTCGCCCCAGACCTGCAACTGCTCGACAGCGGCGGCACGGAACGTATCACCGGCAGCCAGCATCACTTTCTTGCCCTCGAGCTGTAGCTTCTTGGCCAACTTGCCGATGGTGGTGGTCTTGCCGGCGCCGTTCACGCCAACCACCAAGATCACGTAGGGCTTGTTCTGCGCCTGGACCTTGAGCGGTTGCTCGACCGGACGCAACAGGGCGGCAAGCTCTTCCTGCAGCGACTTGTAAAGCGCGTCGGCGTCGGCCAGCTGCTTGCGGGCGACCTTCTGCGTCAGGTTCTGAACAATGGCGGAGGTAGCCTCCACGCCCACGTCGGCGGTCAGCAAACGGGTTTCGATTTCGTCGAGCAAGTCGTCATCGATGACCTTTTTGCCCAGGAACAGGCTGGCCATGCCCTCGCCGATACTGGCGCTGGTCTTGGACAGGCCTTGCTTGAGGCGGGCAAAGAAGCCGGGCTTGGACTGCTCGGTGGCGAGCGGCGCGGCAACCGGCTCAGGCTCCATTGGCACAGCAGCCGCAACCGGGGCGACAACCGCCGGCTCAGGCGCCGGGCGTTCCGGTATTACCGGCGGTGCCTTTGGCTCAAGATCCGGGACCAACGCGACCGGCTCTTCGGCAACCGGCAACACCAGGTTGCTGACAGGCGCAGGCTGCTCAACCACCGCAGCAGCCTCTGGCAGCGCGGCTTGTGGGGGGGTGGAAACCATAGGCTCAGGTGCAGCCAGCGGCGCAGACGCCACCGCAGGTGCAGCAGGAACCGGTTCAGGTACAGGTTCGGGCTCGCGCGCAGGCGCTGAAGCGACAGGCTCTGGCACGGGCGCCTGCACTACCGGGGCGGTAGGTTCGGGCTGCGGCGCCTCCACCTGCGCTTGCTCGGGGGCAGGCTGCGGCGCTACAGGTTCGGCCGGCTGCACCTCGGGCGCTTGAGGCTCGGGCGTTTGAGGCTGTTCGGCGACAGGTTGCTGCGGCTTCTTGCGAAACCAGCTGAACAGGCCTTTCTTCTCGCCAGCCTCGGCCGGCGCTTTTTTGTCGTCGTTGGAACCAAACATGGAAGACGGCTATCTCAGGGTAGCGATGGGCCAGCAACTGGCGCATCGGGAATTCTCTAAACGCAGAACAGACTATTTTGAATCCGACTGGTTCATGCGCAATGTTTTGTCTTAAGGTCCTGTGGGCCAGAACGGCGACAGGCATGGTCGCCAGGCAACCGGATCAGTATCCTAGCACCTCCTGGCCCGCAGACGCTAAACCAGCGGGCCGCCGAACAGGTTAATCACCGTATGAATGCCCTAGCCCGCCGTGCCGCTGGCCTGTTGCTCAGCACGCTCTGCCTGCCGCTCGTGGCTTTTGCCGCCGACGTGCAACCCACCCACGAATTTATCCTCGACAATGGCCTGAAAGTGGTCGTGCGCGAAGACCACCGCGCGCCAGTGGTGGTATCCCAGATCTGGTACAAGGTCGGTTCCAGCTACGAGACGCCCGGGCAGACCGGCTTGTCCCATGCCCTTGAGCATATGATGTTCAAGGGCAGCGCCAAGGTCGGGCCAGGCGAGGCCTCGCGCATCCTGCGCGACATAGGTGCAGAAGAAAACGCCTTCACCAGCGATGACTACACCGCTTATTACCAAGTCCTGGCCCGCGACCGTCTGCCGGTTGCCTTGGAGCTGGAGGCCGATCGTCTGGCAAGTTTGCGCTTACCGGCTGACGAGTTCGCCCGTGAAATCGAAGTCATCAAAGAAGAGCGCCGCCTGCGCACCGACGATCAGCCCAGTGCCAAAGCCTTCGAACTGTTCCGTGCCATGGCCTTCCCTGCCAGCGGCTATCACACGCCGACTATCGGTTGGATGGCTGACCTGGACCGCATGAAAGTCGAAGAACTGCGTCATTGGTACGAGTCTTGGTACGCGCCGAACAACGCCACACTGGTGGTCGTCGGCGATGTCACCGCCGACGAAGTCAAGGCGCTGGCACAGAAGTATTTCGGCAGCATTCCCAAGCGCGCCGTGCCGCCGGCCAAATTGCCGCTCGAGCTTGCCGAGCCCGGCCAGCGTGTGCTGACGCTGCATGTGCGCACACAGCTGCCTAGCCTGATCTACGGGTTCAACGTTCCAAGCCTGGCAACCGCCAAGGACCCACGCACCGTCCACGCCTTGCGGCTGATCTCGGCACTGCTCGACGGCGGCTACAGCGCGCGCATGCCTGCTCGCCTCGAGCGCGGTCAGGAGTTGGTGGCCGGCGCCTCGTCCAGCTACAACGCCTTCACCCGCGGTGACAGCTTGTTCCTGATCTCGGCAACGCCCAATGTGCAGAAGCAGAAAACCCTGGCCGACGTAGAAAAAGGCGTCTGGAAGCTGCTCGACGAGCTCAAGGCAACTGCCCCAAGCGCTGAAGAACTGGAGCGCGTGCGTGCCCAAGTGATCGCGGGGCTGGTCTACGACCGTGACTCGATCAGCAGTCAGGCCACCACCATTGGCCAGCTGGAGACGGTCGGCCTGTCCTGGAAACTGATCGACAGCGAGCTGGACGAACTCAAGCAGGTCACCCCGCAAGACGTGCAGAACGCTGCACGCACTTATTTCACCCGCGAACGCCTGAGCGTTGCCCATGTTTTGCCCGAGGAGTCCGCTCATGAGTGACCGCAGCGCACTACGCTACCCCTTGATCGGCTCGTGCATCATCGCGCTGGTGGTGGCCGTGGCCGCCGTGCTCCCCCGTTCTGGCCATGCCGGCGACCAAGCCAACGCCGCGCGCCCGGCCAACACCTTGCAGTCGCTGGCCGAACTGGATGGCAAGGCACCTGGCCGCCGCCAGCTGAACATTCAGCACTGGACCACCACCGAAGGCGCCCGGGTGCTGTTCGTCGAGGCTCGCGAGCTGCCGATGTTCGACCTGCGTGTCACCTTCGCTGCCGGTAGCAGCCAGGACGGCACCACTCCCGGCCTGGCCACCCTGACCAATGCCATGCTCAACGAGGGTGTAGCCGGCAAGGATGTGACCGCCATCGCCGAAGGTTTCGAGGGTCTGGGCGCCGATTTCGGCAACGGCTCCTACCGGGACATGGCGGTGACTACCCTGCGTAGCCTGAGCGCCAAAGACAAACGCGAGCCGGCGCTCAAGCTGTTCGCGCAAGTGACCGGCCAGCCGACCTTCCCAGAGGAAGCTCTCAAACGCATCAAGAACCAGTTGCTGGCCGGGTTCGAGTACGAGAAGCAGAACCCTGGCAAGATCGGCAGCAAAGCCTTGTTCAGCAAACTTTACGGCAACCACCCATACGCCCAGCCTAGCGATGGCAGTGCCGAAAGTGTGCCAGGCATCACCGTCGAGCAACTGCGCGCTTTCCACGCCAAAGCCTACGCCGCTGGCAATGCGGTGATCGCCCTGGTAGGCGACCTGAGCCGCCAGGAAGCCGAGGCCGTGGCCGCGCAAGTTTCCGCTGCCCTGCCCAAAGGCCCGGCGCTGGCGGCACCTGCCCAGCCGGTGGAACCCAAAGCTGGGATTACCCACATCGACTTCCCGAGCAAGCAGACTCACCTGATGCTGGCCGAACTCGGCATCGACCGCCAGGACCCTGACTGGCCGGCCCTTTCGCTGGGCAACCAGATTCTCGGCGGCGGCGCATTCGGCACCCGGCTGATGAGCGAAGTTCGCGAAAAACGCGGCCTGACCTACGGGGTATACTCGGCATTCAGCCCGATGCAGGTGCGTGGCCCGTTCATGATCAACCTGCAAACCCGGGCCGAACTCAGCGATGGGACGCTCAAGCTGGTACAGAGCATTCTCGCCGACTACCTCAAGAATGGCCCGACCCAGCAAGAACTGGATGACGCCAAACGCGAATTGGCCGGCAGCTTCCCGCTGTCCAACGCCAGCAACGCGAGCATCGTCGGCCAACTGGGCGCCATCGGCTTCTACAACCTGCCATTGACCTGGCTGGAAGATTTCATGCAGCAATCACAGGCACTGACCGTCGAGCAGGTCAAAACCGCGATGAACAAGCACCTGGCAGCCGACAAACTGGTGATCGTCACCGTCGGCCCGAAGGTGCCACAGCAGCCGCTGCCCGCCCCTACTGACAA